>CAMLPA010000324.1 GCA_946481605.1 uncultured Flavihumibacter sp.
CCATCAACGAAAATGCCGATCCTACCGTTCGCGTTGATTTTGAAACCTGGTTCAACAAAGCCGTGCCCGAGGAAGATCCCGATTATATTCATACAGATGAAGGTCCGGACGACATGCCTGCGCACCTGAAAGCCGCGCTACTGGGCAGTTCTGTGCTTATCCCGGTTGCAAACGGAAAACTGGCGCTGGGTACCTGGCAGGGCATCTATTTGTGCGAGCACCGCGACCATGGCGGTTACCGCAGACTGGTAATAACGGTATGGGGCAGTTGATAATTCCCTACTTGCCTGTAGCCGTTTTTGTTGCGGTTTTCTTTTCATTAAAGAAATCCAGGGTCCAGTTGTCGATCCATTTCAGCATCGGTTTTCCCTGCTCGAATTGCACGGGCAGCCAGATGTACCTGCCATCGATGGGGTTCCTGGGCGTCCAGCGGTCGGCCATAAAAATGAACGCGTCTTTTTTACCAGCTACCGGGAAGATATAAGTGCTTTGAGAATGGAAAGTAAGGTGTGCATCGTCGCCAACGCAGGGATTACCAAGTGGCTTGAATGGTCCCCATATAGAAGTGGCCACTGCGGAACGGGCCGCGTTCGGGTCCCAACCAGTACAGCCGGATGTGATCAGGAAATATTTACCATCCTTTTTTAACATGGCGGGGGCTTCGTTGTGACCACCGGGGAAAATCCTTGACCATTTGCCCGTAACGTTCGTATAATCGGGCGTAAGTTCAGAGATGTTGAGGGTGTAATTTTCTTCCGCGGAACCAATGAGGTAGGCTTTGCCGTCCTCGTCCTGGAAGATGGTCATGTCGCGCGACATCTGGCCACCTTTGTAGTCACGGCGTAGGAAGAACCCGTTCTCCGCCAGCTCTTTTCCGGGCCGGTTCGCAATAGCAGCATCTCCACCAGCGACTGCCGTTGTATCGGATGCAGTTGCGTTCAATGGCCATTTACCGGCATTTGGCCGGAAAGAATGCAGGTATTTATAGGGGCCGGTTACTTTATCGCTTACAGCAACTGCCGCCCGCGCCGCTTCATACCCTTTTCCTTTCAACTCCAGGTGGAACCACATCACGTATTTCCCGGTTTTCTTGTTGTACACCACTTTAGGTCTTTCAATCACACATCCTTTGGCCACTTCACTCGTAGTGTTTACGGTGTCCACCTGGAAAGCGATGCCTTCATCTTTCCAGTTGTAAAGGTCTTTGGAGGAATAGCAATGTACGCCTACCTGTGCGGCATTTCCGCCCCTCCCGGATATTTTATGTTCCCCGAACCAGTAATAAGTTCCTTTCTGGTAGAGCATGCCGCCACCATGGGCATTCACGTGCACACCATTGTTGTCGGGCCATTGTTCGCCGGAACGCAGCGAGCAATGCTGGGCGATTGCAGCGGAAGAAAAAATAAAAATAGAAAGCAAGGTTAACTTGAAAGCGCTCATCTCAGGTGATTTTTAAATTGAACAGCGGGTTGATCTGTGCAATTTAGCCCCATCACGGGTGAAAAGCAGGGGTATTTTCATATAAAACCGGGGCAAAATGTTAAATCTGCCCGACAAAGCGGTTTCACGAATGAACTTCAGGAATCACTTCCTCCAATATCACTTTCCCGGATGTATCATAATAGGTACAGGTCATTTTCTCCATGGAAACCATCCATTTCTCTATGCCACAATCCGCACACATCCTGATAAACGTCAGGTAATCAGTTTTCCCCTGCTGGTGCGCAAGCAGTTCAGCTTTAAATTCATCAACGTCAGGTAGCCTTGCAATATTCAATGGCTCATACTTCGCAGGAACTGCAGCGGTATGGCCATCCGCCCCGTGGTAATCAATATGCCCATCCGCAACATAGGTCTCGTAGTGGGTAACACCCATTTGCCTGATCTCCTGGATATAGGCCGGGAAGTCCGCTCCCGATTTCACTTTGCTGTGCGCCACTTTAATTTGCTCTGTTGTAAACATGGTCGTAGATTTTGTTTTGAATAGAACAATACAAAGATGCGGCGGATGCACAACCTGGAATTGTAAAAAATCGTTTTTTACAACGTTCGTTTAAACTGATCCGGTGTTGCTCCGGTAAACTGCTTAAAGTTTTTAATGAGGTGGGGATGGTCGAAGAAATTATTTTCGTAGCAGAGGTCTGAAAGTGAACGGGTACCATTTAATTGATCCAGCACCGTATTAAAACGCACAATAGAAGCGAATTTCTTGGGCGTGGTGCCCATCACCTTTCTGAACCGTTTCTCGAATGGGCTCTGACTGATAAACAACTGCTGATGCAATGCTGCTATCCGGATGGTTCCTTTACTGTTGTAAATCAGCTTAACAGCTTCCACCACCAGTTTATCTGCCTCTATTGCTTTGAGTTGTTTCAGAAGAAAGCGTTCCACAATCGAAATCCTTTGTTGATCGGAAACAGCCTGCGAAAGGCGCGCTTCGGTTTCCGACACACTATTTTTATTGAAAACGTCTTCCAGGGAAATACTGAGGCCAAAAAGTGTATGGGCAGGATGAGCGGCGAAATGTGTAAAACCGGTTTCCGTGAAATACACCAGTACCGTCCCTATTCCGGCTGAATTTCTGAAGATTTTATACTGATCTGTAATGCCGGTAATACCCGCTCCCGACAATGCAATTTCTCCTGCAGACTCAACAGCGGAGAGCCTTCCCTTGTATTGAAAACCAATCACCAGACCCGTGGATGGGAAAACCCTGTATTCATTTTCCACTTCATTTTCAGAGACCACATAATATTTGATGTAGTCCTTTAATTTTTCAGGTGGAAAATGTTTTTCGAATTTCATGCGGAGGAGAAGAAACATAAAAATAGCGCTTCATCCTGAGCAAAAAAAATGCAGCCGGAAACTACATGGTAAGCTCCGGCTGCAACGAATATTTATATTGAAAGTTCTACCCCTACAAAGCCTTTATTTTCACATTCTTAAACCACGCTTCGCTGCCATGATCCTGTAAGGCAATATGGCCCTTTTTGTTTTTGCCATAGTTAGGCGTATCCTTCCATTTGCCGGTTGCTTTGTTCTTTTTCCATTCGTCGGTCCACATTTCGTATTCCACCACTTTCTTTCCGTTCAGCCAGTGTTCCACTTTCCCTTTATTCACTACAATTTTTGTATTGTTCCACTGTCCGATAGGATTAGTTTTCGCTTCCGGCGCGGGATTCATGGCGTAATTGGCACCGGTCTTCTGCCAGTCTTCTAGTTTCTGTGGGAAACCAATATCATCAATCATCTGGTATTCGGGACCGGTTTGATAAGCGGCATTTTCTTCTTCGGTCACCAGGTACATCAAGCCACTGTTGCCTTCGGGAGAAAGTTTCCAATCGATGGACAATTCAAAATTCTCATACTGGTCGGTTGTAAGAATGTCGGCGCGGAGATCGCTTTTATCCGTGCTGCTGCCTTTGCAATACAGCGCCCCATCTTTTACCGACCAGGCATTGGAGGGCTTGTTCTGGTAACTGCGCCACCCGGTCATGGAAGTGCCGTCGAAAAGGAGTTTCCAGCCTTCCTTTTTTTCTTTTGCTGAAAGCGTATTGTCTTTCTGTTGTGCAATAGAATCCTCCATCACCTCAACTGCTGTAGAATCTTTCGTGTTCGCTTCGGTTGCCGCGGAGCCACAGGCCAGCACTGCTGCCAGTCCTGATGCGGTTAGCATATTTCTGATCATGAATATAGATTTATTTGTTGATGACTTTTAAAGCGTTCGGGTCCCAGTGGATGATTTTGTTCTCGAAGTAACTATCGTTACAAAGCAATGCGGGCGCGGCTGCGCGGTAACCGAAAAGTGCATCTTCTGATACTTTGCCTTTCGTGCGCATGGCCTGGAACATATTGTAGAAATGATCAAAATGCGCGCCTTTGTATCCTTTATCGGCAACGTATTCCAGTTTATCTGGGCCGAGCATGTCTTTTCTTTCGTACACATATTTCTTTCCGGCATCTGCCTGCATTTTACTGGCCAGCAGCGGATCTTCCACATCGGCTTTGTTGCGGTAGAGCGTTACTTTTTCCCATTCCACCGTCATGGAGCCTTCGCTGCCCACCATACGGAGGTAGTTGGTACCGCCGGTGCCATCTACGAAGTTCACGCGCAGCGACAGGTTAAATGCGGGATGCGCCTGAGTTTCCGGGTAATCGAACATGCCCAGCATCACATCGGGAACTTCCCTGCCATCTTTCCAGAACCGGAGTCCGCCGGTGGCCATTACTTTATTTGGACCAATGGAATTGGTAACGAAATGCAGGGAACTGAATAGATGTACGAACAGGTCGCCTGAAACGCCGGTACCGTAATCGCGGTAATTTCTCCAGCGGAAGAAGCGTGTGGCGTCAAAACTGCGTTTGGTGGTATTGGCAACGAATGCATCCCAGCCCACTGTTTTCGGAGATGCGTCGGCGGGAATCGGGTATTGCCATGCGCCCGTTGGCGACATCCTGGCCCAGAAGCCTTCCGCGTAATTGAGTTTACCGATGGCACCATCTTTCAACAGTTCACGCGCTTTTTCGTTACCGAGGGAACTCATACCCTGGCTGCCCACTTCAAATACCACATTGTTTTTTTTCTGTGCCTCAATTACAGCGGGCCCTTCCTCCACACTATGCACCATGGGCTTTTCGCAATAAACGGC
>CAMLPA010000325.1 GCA_946481605.1 uncultured Flavihumibacter sp.
GTAGTAAGTTGGTAGAGTTTTTCAAGTGTTGCTGCTGTACTCATGGTGTCTTCACAATTTTTTTCGTCACGTGCCTGTCGGTGTACCCGAGTTGAATAAAATATGTTCCTGCTGCGAGGTGTCCCAGGTGCAGTTCTATATAAGAAGATGCGTTCCCGGTATATTGCCACTGGTACACCTGTTGACCGGCAGCGTTCATCAGCTTTATATACCGTAAACCGGTCGGCTGGCTGTAATGCTGCACCATCAGCAGGTTCGCGGTAATGGTCGGCGCTATCAGGAAGCCGTCTTCTTTTAATTTTGTGGGAAGATTTCTTCCATACACATTTACATCATCCAGGTAAATATTGTTGTCAAAGTTATTGATATTGCGGAAAACGAGGTAAAAAGTGTTGGATTGTACCAGGAATGAAGTGAGATTCACCGAATCTTTCCGCCATTGGGCCTTCCTTAAAGGAACAAAGTCTCCCGTGGTGCCTTCATTTCCCGTACTAAGTTCCGTGCTGGATTTAAAGTACACCTGCTGATAGCTGAGTCCGCAGTCGGTGGTGAGTTGAATGCTGAAATAATCGGGTGCGGCCGCGTCTTTAGGTTGTGCTGCTATCCGAAACGAAACATAGAGTGAGTCTGAAGGAGCATACGCGAACAATGGCGTGGAAAGATCACTTGCGATACCTGTGTTTCCCTGTGCGGATGCGTTTTCGGCTACCGCACTTCTGTTTCCGGTATATGCAGCAAGGGAGGTGACTGCCCAGGTATTGGGATTGTTGCCCTGTGTTTGCAGGAACCAGTTTTGTGGCGGGAATCCCGGTTGTTCGAAACTTTCTAACAAGGGTAAACCGATGGGCTCCTGTCTTACGAAAGTTTTGCGCAAAGTATCGTTGGCATTATCCGGATCCGGGTTTCCGTTGGGAAGCGCCGTGTACACCACAAGTTCATGCGTACCCGTGGTAACCGCCGTGGCGGGCAGAGTGACCACTTCAGTCTGAAATCTCTCGAGGAACCCCGTCCATTGAAACGATGTTTCCGTTCCGTTATCTGTTCTGTATGTGATCCGAAGGCTTTGAAGCGGAGCGATGCCTTCATTACGGATGGTCACTTTCGGTGCAATATTCGGTGTACAAAGCCGCTCCGCAGGATCATTGATGGCGGATAGTGCGGCATTGTTATCGGGGAAGTTGAATCCGTTCAAAGCAATATCATCCAAAAATATGTTGTTGCCGAACTGGTTGATGTTCCGGAAGAAAATCTGGATCGTTCCGCTGTTCCTGAAAGCGGACAGGTCAATCTGTTCTTCCCTCCATTGTGTGGCAGTGGGAAAGAAGGCGTCGGATGTGGCGGTAGCGGTTACAAGTGCGTTGCCCCATTTTTTGTATACGGAAGTAAGGGTGGCGCCGCAATCTGTGGACACCAATACCTGTAATGTATCCAGGTAGGCATTGTTGTAAATCGCGGCCGCTACAAAGAACTTCAACGAAATGGAATCCGCTCCGTTTAGGGTAGCTGCGGGCAATACGAGGTCGGCCGCTTTTCCTGGTTCATCGGTATCAAAATTGGGGAAGTAAATGGAGCGTGTACCGGAATGTGCCGCGGAACTGGTGATTTGCCAGTTGGTGGCACCGGTGGTACGCAGGTACCAGTTGCCTGGGATTGCTCCGCTTTCAAATCCCTCTGTTACCGGTAAAGTTGTGGGAGCGTTCACCGAGAAATTGATCCGGAGCGTATCGTTTGCTACATTGTTATCTGCACTCCCGTTGGGATTCGCCACAAATATTAGAAGGGTATGTGCGCCTGGTGTGAGGTTCACAGCAGGAAGTGTGATCGTTGTTTGTGTGTAAGATGCCAGCGTAATATTGAAGGTATTGGTCTGCGGTGTTCCGCCATCGAGGATATAGCCTGCTGAAAACGAAGACAGTGTAGTTGTTCCTGAATTCCTTATGGTAACCGAAGGACTGAAACTGCCACTGCAAAGCACAGCGCCTGCTGAAATGTTCACGCCTGTAACCACCCGTGCATCCAATGGATATACTACCGGTGCCGAACAGCCGTTGGATTGCAATAAACCCGACCTGTCGGCAGAACTGGCCAGCGCCGTTTCCATTAAAGCGGCCTGTCCCTGGGTGAACATCATCATCGCAGCGTCGTTCACGTAATCCATGTAGTTCATAAACATCACGCCGGGGGCCGATGGGGTACAGGCATCTGTTTTTGGGAATACGGGTGTGCCGAAATTGGCGGTATCCTGGTTGGGGGTATCGCTAACGCCATCGCTGTCGCTGCAGGAACGGGTATTTTCCGCTGCGCCCCAGATGTGTTGCAGCCCGAAAAAATGCCCCAGTTCGTGCGTTGCTGTTCTGCCCAGGTTAAATGGCGCGGTGGCTGTTCCTGAATTGCCCGTGTACCTGTAATTCAGTACCAGTCCCATTTCGGGTGCCGGCAATCCCGGCGTACCGGGCAAAAAACTATAGCCCAGAGTGCCTCCGGCTATTTCCGTTACCCAGATATTGAGAAACCGGGCCGGATCCCAGGCGTCTGAACCGCCGAGAGCCGTGTATTTTACATTGTCACCTAAACCAGGCGAGGAGCCCGCCGTAAATGTTTTCCGGATAATTCCTGAAGTAGGTTCATCAAACGGATCACGTTGTGCCAGGCAGAAACTGATCAGGCTTTTGCCGAAACGGTCTTTGAAAGCGGCTGGAATGTTCACCGAGTCAGCATTGGTACCACTGAAGTCATCGTTGATGGTTTTCAGTTGTCCCAGCAATTGGGCATCGGTTACCTGTGTTGGGTTGGGTAACAATACATGGAATACCACGGGCACCTGCATGGAGGCCTGAACACGTGTATCAGCCTGGATATCTTTCCGGAGCACGGCCTGCTTCCTGAGATGATCCAGCCTTTCTTCAAAAGTTTTCCTGTATGCCGGGAACTTTTTGAAATATTGTTCCATCACTATGCCCGTTCCGCACCTGTCTGTATGGATGTGTTGTGCCTTCGACAGCAAGAATGTCAATAACAGGAGGCAGGTGAACGCGGTTTTCAGCATCTGTGTTTTTTTACGAACCCATGCTTTCCTGCAGATAGCTGCGCTCGGGCATGTAGTGTAGCGTTAAACTACCAATTAAATGTTACCTGCACTTTAATGTCTGGGTGAATGCTGTAAATCATGGGGCAGGTATGGGCTGTACGTTCGAGGATGGTTCTTTCCTTTTCTCCGGCCACCACGGTTTCGGGGAAATGAAATGTTAAATTTATGCCTGAAATCCTGCGTGGGTCGGCGCTCATGATCTTCTCCACTTCCACTTTGGTACCTTCAAGTGCTACTTCCAGTGCGGGTGCCTTCATGCCCATGATGGTGAGCATGCAACTGGCAAGTGCAGTAGCTGTAAGGTCGGTAGGGGAGAACCGTTCGCCTTTTCCATTGTTATCTGTAGGGGCATCGGTTTCAATGGTGGTGCTGGAGCGGAGGTGGGTGGCAACAGTTCTTAAATTACCTTCGTATGTAACAGAAGAGGTCATTATATATTTTTGCCCTAAATTTACGTTAGTAACAAGTAATCAAATCATTACCGTGAAAAAACTTTTTGTCGCAGCGGCACTGCTGTTCAGTTCGGGACTTCTTTTCGCGCAGAGTAAAGAAGAGAGAAGGGAGGAGAGGAAAGAAAAGATCAATGCGCTGATGCGGCAGGAAGAAGAAGGCGTGCTCATTTACAACAAGCAAACTTCTTTTGCTATTCAATTGCGGTCTAATGGGTATGGTGCTTTCATTGAATGGGCAAGGATGAAGAACAGGAACTATGCAACACTTTACCAGCTTGAATTTGCGGAGATCAAGCACCCAAAGGAAAATAAAGATCAGTTCCTGAATAGCAGCTCCATTATTCCGGTGGTAAACAATCCCATTATTTTTGCAAAGCAGAATTATTTTTACACACTGAAATTTGGATATGGGCAATCACGTCGTATTGGTGACAAAGGAAACAAGAACGGAGTGGCGGTAAATGCAGTGTACCTGGGTGGTTTATCGCTGGGGTTAATGCGGCCTTATTATATTAGTATAATCGATCAGACGCAGAACGTGGTCAGGGATATCAAATATGGAGACAATGCGGAAGACGACCTCGCATTTGTGGGGGAACGGAGCGGTTTTGGTATTGAAGGTGGCTCCGGCCTCGGAAAGGGCTGGGGTGAAATCAAAATTCGTCCCGGCGCTTACGCAAAAGGTGGGCTCCGTTTCGATTACGGTCGCTTCAACGAAGTGGTTTCCGCCCTGGAAGTAGGGCTTTACGCGGATTTCTACGCCCAGAAAGTACCCATCATGGTCGATTACAAAGCCGATCAACTCTTCTTCGGCGCTTACCTGGCAATTGAGTTTGGTAAAAGGAAGTAATGTAACTTTGTGCCTGATTTCAGAAAAATAAGGAAGTGTATATTTTCCTAAAACATTGAGGATGCAAGAATTACCGATCGTTCAGGTTGTAAATGAAGAAGAAACAAGGGTTAAAAAACCGAATTGGCTCAGGGTTAAATTACCTATCGGAGAAAGTTATAAACACGTAAGAGGACTGGTTGACCAGCACAAGCTCCATACCATCTGCGAAAGCGGGAATTGTCCCAATATGGGTGAATGCTGGGGCGCGGG
>CAMLPA010000326.1 GCA_946481605.1 uncultured Flavihumibacter sp.
GGTACGGTGGTATCCTGCTCCAATCCTGATTTCCAGGTGGAAATCGGAAAAGAAGTAGTAGCCGTGGATCCCCGGTATTACCGTCCCACAGAAGTGGACCTGTTGATCGGAGATCCTACCAAATCACAGACAAAACTCAACTGGAAACCGAAATACGACCTGGCTATGCTGGTGCAGGAAATGGTGGAAGCCGACGTGCACAATTTCAGGAAAGAAAAACTGCTGATGGAATCGGGATTCGGCATCAGGAACCAGTATGAATAATCAATTTTGAATGATGAATTTTGAATGATGGATGAACGAGGGAAGATTGCCTTGGGCTCTATGATAATTCAAAGTTCAACGCCATATTTGAATCAAACGCGCTCGAAAATGACGCCTCTCATTTAAAACGGGCTTTGCCCCTCTCCCCCGGAGAGGGGTTGGGGTGAGGCTCAAAATTTCCTATCGTGAACAAACAAGATAAAATATACATCGCCGGCCACCGTGGCATGGTAGGTTCCGCGATCTTACGGAAGCTTACGGCGGAAGGTTTCTCGAACATCGTAACGCGCACTTCTTCCGAACTCGATCTCCGCAACCAGCAGGCGGTAGCCGATTTCTTCGCGGAAGAAAAACCGGCCTACGTGTTTCTCGCAGCCGCGAAAGTGGGTGGCATCATGGCCAACAACATCTACCGGGGCGAGTTCCTGTACGAGAACCTGATGATCCAGAACAATGTGATCCATTCCGCGTATGCGCATGGCGTTACCAAACTCATGTTCCTGGGTTCTTCCTGCATCTACCCCAAACTGGCTCCGCAGCCCTTGAAGGAAGAATACCTCCTCACCGGAGAACTGGAGCCTACCAACGAACCTTACGCCATCGCCAAAATTGCGGGCATCAAAATGTGCGACGCATACCGCTCACAATACGGCTGTAATTTTGTTTCCGTAATGCCCACCAATCTCTACGGACCCAACGACAATTACGACCTGAATAACTCACACGTATTGCCCGCGCTGATCCGCAAGTTTCATGAAGCAAAGATGAATGGCGAAGAAAAAGTGGTGATGTGGGGAACAGGATCGCCCCTGCGCGAATTCCTGCACGCGGATGATCTTGCAGATGCGTGCTATTTCCTGATGCAGCATTACAATGAGCCAGGCCTGGTGAACATTGGCGTTGGAGAAGACATCGCGATCAAAGACCTCGCGGTGCTGATCAGCAAGATCGTTGGCTTTGAAGGAAACATAGAACATGATCTTTCAAAACCCGATGGCACGCCGCGCAAACTGATGGATGTGTCTAAACTCCATGGCCTGGGCTGGAAAGCGCAAACAGGACTGGAAGAAGGCATCCGCAAAGTGTATGCGGAATATAAAACAAAAGCCGCCGCGCTGCCCGCGTAGAATGGTTTTGTATCTTTGAACGGCAACGGGTACAAATACTTGAAATAAATACCATACCTCTCTGGTAAAATGCTCTTCACCGGTTGTATATACTGTGAAGAGCATTTTTGTTTGAAGGAAGAATGAAGGCCTATGTTTAGTTTATTTAAGAAGAAAACGCAGGTAGAACCGGTGGGAACGCTCCTCCAAACAGATATGCACGCGCACCTGGTGCCCGGCGTTGACGATGGCGCGCCCGACCTGGAAGCCGCAGTAGAACTGGTGAAAGGACTGTACCAACTCGGTTACCGTAACCTGATCGCGACCCCGCATATTTACTGGGACCTCTACAAGAATACGCCGGAGACGCTTACGCCCGCCTGCGCGGCCTTGAATACTGCGCTGGAAACTGAACTCCCGGGCATGAAAGTAAAACTCGCCGCGGAATATATGATGGATGACCACTTCGAGAAACTAATGGCCAACAAAACACCATTGCTCACTTTGAACGACAACCGCGTGCTGGTGGAGTTCCCCTTTGCATCACTGTCCATGGGATGGAAGGAGATGCTCTTTTCCTTACAGCTTGCCGGTTACCAACCTGTGATCGCCCATCCCGAACGTTACAATTATGCGCACCGCGATAAAAAATTATACCATGAACTGAAAGATGCCGGCTGTGAACTGCAGGTGAATCTCTTATCTTTATCCGGCTATTACGGACCTGATGTGCAACAAGCCGCCAAATACCTCCTGAAAAACGAAATGGTGTCCTTTGCAGGAACTGATTGTCACCACCAGCGCCATCTCGCTGGCCTGCAGGATTCGTCTATTGCGCGGGAAGTAGCCTTATACGGCAGGTTCCTCAATCATTCATTGTTTTAAACCTTATCCAGTTTGTCTACCATTGCACTCGTTGCCAATTCCAGTTGGAGCATGTACAACTTCCGCAGGGGCCTTATCAGGGCGCTCCGTGCGCAGGGGCATAAGGTATTGGTGATTGCCCCGCAGGACAACTTCAGCGCTGCGCTTGTAGCGGAAGGTGTGGAGTTTGTGCCTTTGTATATTGACAATTACGGCACATCTCCATTGAACGAGTGGCGCACTTTCTGGACCCTGGTGCGCATCTACCGTCAGTATACACCCAGTCTTATTTTTCATTACACCATCAAACCGAATATTTTCGGAACCCTGGCGGCTTCCTTCTGTAAAATTGCTTCCGTGGCGGTGATCACAGGACTTGGACATACCTTCAGCAAAAGCTGGATGACGGGTCTGGTGGTTCCATTATACCGCCTTGCCATGAAACGCTCAAAAGGCATCTGGTTTCTGAATGAACAGGATAAAACTGTTTTCATGCAGCGGAAGATTGGTGACCCATCCCGGATGATGGTGTTGCCCGGAGAAGGGGTAAACACGGATTTCTTTTACGCGAGCACAAGGATGCCATCGCATCCGATCAGTTTCCTGTATGCCGGAAGAATGCTGAAAGATAAGGGTGTGGAAGACTTTGCCGCCGCCGCCGCAATGGTGAAGCGTAAACACCCCGGTGTTGCGTTTCGGATGGTGGGCTTCATCGACCAGGAAAATCCCAACTCCATTACCGTACAAAAACTACTGGAATGGCAACAGGAAAAAACGGTGGAATACCTCGGTGAAAGTACTGATATCCGTCCGTTTATTCACGCTGCTGATTGTGTGGTATTGCCCTCGTATTATGGTGAAGGATTATCCCGCGTATTGATGGAGGCCTGCAGCATGGCAAAACCTATCATCACCACCAGAAATGTAGGGTGCGAGCAATTGGTGGAAGAGGGAAAGAATGGCTATTTGTGCAATACAAAAGATCCTGCGGACCTTGCGTTGCAGATGGAAAAAATGGTAGAAAAATCACCTGATGAACTGAAAAGTATGGGGGCAAGAAGCCGGGAAATGATCAAAGAAAAATACGAGGAATCCGGCATCATCAACATTTACCTGGATTTCATCCGGAAAATGCTGCGCTAGTTCAGATCATTCTCAACTGGTTCTTCACCCCGGCGCGCATCACGATCATCATTTTATGATAAGAGGGTATCCTTACCCGTTGCTCCAGGATACATTTCGGCTTCATCGCTTTTATCTTCCTGAAAAGGGAGAGGTAATATTTGTAAGCCACATACACGCCGAAACGCGCTTTCATCGGCAGTTGCAGAATGCCTTCATAAGCTTTCGCGAAATCCTGTGCGATGTCCGCTTCAATGGCGCGTTTGTCTTCTTCCCGGAAATTACTGAAATCACAACCGGGGAAATACACGCGGTTCAGTCCGTTGTAATCCGCCTTCAGGTCCCGGAGGAAGTTCACCTTCTGGAAAGCGGCGCCCAATGCCTGCGCATAAGGTTTTAGTTTTTCGTAGCGCTCCCTGTTCCCATCACAGAATACGAGTAAACACATCAATCCCACCACTTCAGCGCTGCCATAAATATATTCCTGGTAACCCATGGTATCGTAGGAGGTACGGTCCAGGTCCAGTTCCATGCTGTGGAAGAATGCTTCAATAAGTTCGTGGTCCAGGTTATAATGCCTTGCGGTCAGTTGAAAGCTGTGCAGCACGGGGTTCAGACTGATCCCTCTTTCTATGGCGAGGTAAGTTTCTTTTTTAAATTCCTGCAGCAACTGGGCTTTGTCGTGGTCGTGAAAAGTGTCCACGATCTCGTCTGCCAGACGTACAAACCCATAGATATTAAAAATGGGCTGACGCAGGTCGGCGTGCAGTAACCTTATGGCCGAGGAAAAAGAAGTGCTGTACTGCTCGGTAACCGACCGGCTGCACAACCCGCTCACATGGTGAAACAATTGCATCATAACTTACAAGTTAATCTGGTTGAACGTAATTCAGGAATAATGTTTAAGTACCTCCCGTGCAACCACCTCTCCACTTATTAAACTGGGCGGTACGCCGGGGCCCGGAACCGTGAGTTGCCCGGTATAAAACAGGTTCTCCACTTTCTTACTCCGGCAGGCGGGTTTTAATACGGCTGTTTGCATCAGCGTGTTCGCCAGGCCATAGGCGTTTCCTTTGAAGGCGTTGTAATCCGCCACAAAATCCGACAGCGCGAAGGAACGCTGGTACACAATGGCCGATGCCACATCCTGGCCAATCTTCTCCTCCAGTCTTTTCAACACTTTCGAAAAATAGTGTGCCCTTCTTTGTTCATCATCATTCTCAAGGCCTGTGGCCGTGGGGATGAGGAAGAACAGGTTCTCACAACCTTCCGGTGCCACCGT
>CAMLPA010000327.1 GCA_946481605.1 uncultured Flavihumibacter sp.
CTTTCAGCGCATCCAGTCCCGAAAATTTCTGTTCTCCCCGAAGGTATTTGATTACCTCAACCCGTATAGTTTCCCCATACAGGTCCCCTTTAAAATCGAAGATGTTCACTTCAATTGTGCGGCGTGTTCCATCTACGGTAGGACGGTGCCCTATGTTCATCATGCCTTTTTTGGCGGTATCGGCCATTTGTCCGGGGATGTACACCATTACCGCGTAAACACCGTTTCCGGGTGTGAGTTTTTCCGTATCGGTCACCTGTAAATTAGCGGTGGGGTAGCCGATGGTTCTGCCGATGCGGTTGCCTTCTACCACCAGTCCTTCGAAATTGAAGGGATATCCCAGCAGGCCGGCGGCCAGTTCCGCATCACCCTGTTGCACCGCTTCACGGATACGGGTAGAACTTACGGCGGATTCTTTCAACAATTCAGGCGCTATTTCGAGGAGTTCGAACTTGTTGGCGGAGGCGTATTCTTCCAGCATCTTGAAATCGCCGGAGCGCCCGTTTCCAAAACGGTGGTCGTAGCCAATGATCAGTGTATGTGGTTGAAAAAGCTTCAGCAGGAAATCTTCCACATATTGTGTGGCGGTGAGGGAAGAGAAAGCTTCCGTAAAAGGAACAATCACCAGGTGATCCACGCCCGCGGCTTCCAGCAAAGCGATTTTCTCTTCGAGTGTATTGATGAGTTGCACAGGATGTGCGCCTTTTACGATCTGGCGCGGGTGCGGGTGAAAAGTGATGATCACGGATTCTCCGCCAATGCGTGCGGCTTCGGCGTTCAGTTGCGCGATGATCTTGCAGTGTCCGCGGTGCACCCCGTCGAAAGTTCCGATCGTGACCACTGCCTTCCTGAAAACCGGGAGCCCGTCTGTTCGCCTGTGTACCTGCATAATTGAAAAGTCCTGCAAAAGTACGTGAATCCTTCCTATTTTTGCCGCCTAACCGGAAAAGGGTAATTATGAGTCTGTACAATAAAAGGGGCGTATCGGCCCAGAAAGAAGAAGTGCACAAGGCTGTAGAGAAACTGGATAAGGGGCTTTACGCCAACGCGTTCTGCAAACTTTATCCCGATTACCTCTGTGGCCAATCCGACTGGATAAATGTAATGCACGCCGATGGCGCCGGTACCAAAAGTATTCTCGCTTACCTCTACTGGAAAGAAACCGGCGACGATTCTATCTGGAAAGGCATCGCACAGGATGCCATCGCCATGAACCTGGACGACCTGCTTTGCGTGGGCATCTACGATAATATCCTTTTCTCGTCTACCATCGACCGAAACAAACTCCTGATCCCGGGCTCCGTGCTGGAGAAAGTCATCAACGGTAGCCAGGAATTTTTCGATCAGCTCAAATCATTCGGGGTGA
Source organism: uncultured Flavihumibacter sp. (assembly GCA_946481605.1). Next base: position 1,367 of record CAMLPA010000327.1, read on the forward strand.
ACATCCAGTTCCTCGGTGGCGAAACCGCCGACGTGGGCGATGTGGTGCGTACCATCGCCGTGAACGGTACCATGACCGCCCGCTGGCCCAAACACAGGCTCATCACCAACGACAACATCGCTCCTGGTAATGTGATCGTGGGCCTTTCCAGCTACGGAAAAGCCGATTATGAGGAAGAATACAACAGCGGATTGGGCAGCAACGGCCTTACCAGCGCCCGCCATGATGTGCTCAATAAGTTTTACGCGGAACACTTTAAAGAAACCTACGAACCGGCATTGGGTGAAGACGTGGTGTACATCGGCCCGCATAAAATGACCGATGCCATCAATATCGATGGATTCGGTATGCAGAACGTAGGCAAACTACTGCTGAGCCCCACCCGAACTTATGCCCCGGTACTGAAGAAAATACTGGAAGAACAATTTGATGCGGTGTTCGGACTCATTCATTGCAGCGGCGGCGGACAAACCAAAGTGCTGAAATACCTGCCCGGCAACATGCGCATTGTAAAAGATAACCTGTTCCCCACGCCCCCGATATTCGACATCATCCGAAAAGCCTCCGGCGCGGATTCCAGGGAAATGTACCAGGTGTTCAACATGGGGCACCGGCTGGAGATTTTCACTTCAGAAAAAGATGCCGATAAAATAATTGAAACGGCGCTTTCTTATGGCGTGGACGCGAAAGTGATCGGCAGGGTGGAAGAGAGCGATAAGAAAGAACTGATCATCCGGCACGGAGAGGAAGAGATTGTGTTTTAAGTGCTGAGAATTAGATTGTATTAAAAAAGCCCGCAGTTGAAGCGGGCTTTTTCTTTATGGTGCGAAGAAAAGAATCATCTATAAACGGAAAGTAATGGGTTGCTTTTTGTAGGAAGTTACTTTTCGGCCATTCTGAAGAGCGGGTGTCCATTTGCCGGTACTATTTTTTATAACCCGTGCGGCTTCAGTTCCTAATCCGGCTCCCGGGTCGTGCAAAATCGAAACATCTTTTATGGTGCCATCTGTTGTAACAATAAATTGTATAATAGCCGATCCCTGCACTTTTTCCTTAATTGCGACATCAGGATAGCGCAGGTTTTCGCTCAGGTATTTTCCCCATTCTTTCACCCCGCCTTCAAATTTCGCTTCCACTTCTACTTTCTGGAAAATCTTATCGATTTCCTGGTTGGCGGTTGCGTCCTCTGTTTTAAAAGTTACTTTATAATAAACAGTGCTTGTTTTTGTAGTAAGGCTTGCTGTGTATTTCTCATGTTTTAACGCGGCTCTCTCCACTTCACCCGATAATGTTTCCTGTATGCTACTTGCATCGGGAGGAGCAGCAGCGCTTTGCTTGCCATATCCCACTACTACAATCTCGTGCAGGGTGTTTGTGCCGGCAGGTGGCGCCTTTAAAATTTCAACATTGGTAATATTGCCATCAGCATCTTTGGCGAGTTGGAAATATACTGTTCCGCCTTTGTTGCTTTCCAGTACATTGCTGGGATAGCGTAGGGTGCGGTTCATGTGGCGGCCAAATGATTTGAAGAAGTCATCCTGAATGTTTTTGTTGGGAACAGTATCCGTTTTGGAAGTTGCGACGGCGTTAAAATGTTTTACCGGCGCGATCTCTTCGATATCCAGCTTCTGGTAAGCGGTAATACCTTCCAGTATTTTCGTGGCGATCTTTTCCTGGTTTTTTTCTGCACTCAGGAATTCAACATCCTTTTTATTGGAGAGATAACCGCATTCCAACAGGATGGCGGGGCAGGGAGCGGCGTCCAGTACCCATATTCCTATTTGCCTGGTTTGTATCACTTTTTTAGTATTGTAAACTTCACTGAGTTTTAAAAGAAGAGCGGAACCAAGAAAAATATTCTCTTCTTCAAAAATCTGGTTCTTCCAGGATATAAAAGCGTCTATGCCCGACAGCAATTGATCTTCCGGAACTTTTACGCCACCTTTTACCGTTTGTTCGGAGCCGATATGCAAAGAAATAAACAGATCGGCCTTACTTTTTTTAGTGAATTCAGTTCTTTGTTTCAAGTCCGGATAAGAATCATCGTTCCTGGTGAGCAGCACGTTAACGCCATAGTTGGCGGAAAGTGCTTTTACTTTCTGGGCAATGGCGAGCGTGAATTCTTTTTCGAGCCGATCGTGGCCTCGTGCGCCGCCATCACTTCCTCCATGCCCTGCATCAATTACAACCGTAAGTGGCGCAACTGATTTTTCAGCATCGGATGAAATGCTTTCGGATGCTGATGATCCCGGCATGTCGGAATGGATGGATTTCTGCGCACGCAATACAAATGCGCTGAACAGCAAGGTGGCGATGGGCAGGATCATCAGCCTTCTCAGGTAGCTGAAACTGGTGTTGGAAGTGGTTTGTAAAATCATGGCTATACGTCTTTTAATAGGTGAACGAAAGAAATAATGCACAAGCGGTGATTGTTTTTTCTCATGGATAGCGTGTACCAGGAGGATTTCCGCGTAAGCATAGCGGTCGCTGCCGGAACTGGCATATTCATCGGCAAGAAATTCGTGGATGGTATGGAGTTCTCTTTTGATGAGGTGAAACACCGGGTTAATCCAACAGATGGCCGTGGCGAGTTCCATGAACACATTATCGATCGAATGCCGTTGCTTCACGTGGAAGAGTTCGTGCCGGAAAAGTTGTTGTCCTTTATCGGAATCAAGCGGGAACTTCCGGTTCCAGAAGATATTACTGAAGAAAGAAAACGGGGTTCCGGGTTCATTGGTATGGTAGAGGTGAATGTCGCTGACCACTTCCTGAGGATATTTTCTTTTGATGTGGAGAATGGAACGAAGCGAAGTGCCGAAGTAAAAAATCTTCCACAATACAATGCTGCCGTACAGCAACAGGGCTATTCCTGCAAGGGAGAAGAGGGGATGCCTGATGAGTTCTCCCCAAAGATCGCTTTCTGTTTCGCCGCCGTTCACCACTATTACTTCAAGTGTTCTGTATACAAAAGCCGGTGTATCGGCTTCCTGTGGAAACAGGAAGGGGATGCGGAGCACCGGCACGACTGCACTCACGAGCACCACCGCCAGCAGGTAGAACCTGTTGTAATGGTGGAACGATTTATTCTTCAGGAAAAAATGATAATACGCATATAGAATGGCAGAGCACAGTATCATTTTTGAAACGTACAAGAGTAAGGCTTCCATGGTATCAGGCTTTTCCGGATGATTTAATTTGTTGCAGCAGCGCTTCCAGTTCTTCCACCGAAATGGAATCGTTCTTCACGAAGTGAGAAACCATACTGGC
>CAMLPA010000328.1 GCA_946481605.1 uncultured Flavihumibacter sp.
GGAAGAAAATATCCTGGGTGAGGTCTTTGGCGCGTTCGTGGTGTTTGGTAAAACGGAAGGCATTGTTGAACATGGCGGGGGCATAGCGCTCGTAGATTTGTTTGAAAGCGTTCGGATCGCCGTCGGCGATTTGTTGGGTTAGTTTGGTATCGTGGTATTGCCCCATGGGAGATATGGGGCGAAACTAAAACAAAATTGGGAATGCGGGGGATTGTGCAGCTTTTTCGCAGGCACGCTATTAAGCGGTAATACTTAAATCATCCATACACCCTTCATCCAACAAACGCATTAAAATACTATATACCTTCAATAATATCACATCAATACTTATCAATTCCCTGATCTAACTTAGCATCAACGCCACCACTTCTTTCTAAAACGATCAGTTGCAATATGAAAAAGCTACCCTTCCTGCATGCATTTATCATTTATTCTATTTGCTCCTTCTCCCAACACACATCCATCGATAGCAGTCAATACCTTCCTTTAAAAACTTTTACAGCACAACAGGATCACGCCAACCTGATGGCATTATTGGGCATCAAAACACTACGTCCAGGACCAGCCGCAAACGAAAATGCACCCAACCACGCTAACTATGAGGAAGCACTGGCGAACCCATGTCCGCAATTGCCCGATGCATTCCTTTTAAAGAACGGAAAGAAGATAACAACAGCGCAGCAATGGTGGTCCCAGCGCCGCCCCGAAATTGTTGCAGATTTTGAAACGGAAGTGTATGGAAAAATCCCAGCTAACGTTCCTACAATTAAATGGACCACAAAAATAACCGACCATGAATTCGTTGGCAGGATTCCGGTGATTGCCCGGCAGGTAATTGGCGTGGCCGATAATAGTGCCTATCCGCTCATAGATGTGCTGATCAATATGGTGGTGGTGGTACCCCGGAATGTAAAAGGACCTGTGCCATTACTCATCATGTTCGGTCGTCCGGCATTGCCCGCACCTGCACAACCATCGCCCGAAGACATGGAGAAAATAAACGCCGCATTAAAAGAGTTGCTTTCAAAAAACAACCCGGAACTGAAAGAAATTTTCGACAAATACCCGGCCTATGCACCAGCTACCCGGCTTCCAGGTCCGAACTTTTTTGCCCCACCGCCCAATGGTGATTCTCCACCCATTGAACAACTGCTGGCCGCGGGATGGGGCTATTGCCTGCTGGATCCGTCGAGCATCCAGGCCGACAATGGCGCAGGGCTAACGCGTGGCATCATTGGCCTCACCAATAAGGGGCAATCGCGCAAACCCGATCAATGGGGCGCACTGAGGGCTTGGGCCTGGGGTGCCTCCCGTGCACTGGACTTCTTCGAAAAAGATACACTGGTAGATGCGAAGAAAGTAGGAATAGAAGGTGTTTCAAGGTATGGGAAAGCTGCATTGGTTACGATGGCATTCGACCAAAGATTCGCCATCGCCCTCATCGGCTCTTCGGGCAAAGGTGGCACCACACTCCACGGAAGGGTTTTCGGAGAAGCAGTGGAAAGTCTGGCCAACAGCGGCTCCTACCATTGGATGGCCGGAAACTATCTGAAGTATGCTGCAGAAACGGCATCCTTCGGAAGAAAAACTGGTTGCGACCTTCCCGTTGACTCCCACGAACTCATCGCGCTTTGCGCGCCGAGGCCCGTATTCATCAGCTATGGCATCCCGGAAAAAGGCGACGCGAAATGGCTGGATCAGAACGGCAGTTTCAAAGCCACCATTGCCGCCGGAGCCGTTTATAAATTGCTGGGATCAACTGATCTCGGACTTAGCAACGACTACCACAAAGAAAAAATGCCGCCGGTATTATCAGGTTTACTCGAAGGGAAACTAGCCTGGCGGCAACACGATGGCGGCCATACCGATGCACCTAATTTCCAGTATTTTATTCCCTGGGCCAACAAAATGCTGAAGTAGCATCCCCCATTACGGGCAAAAAAATGTACGCCTGTCCCCTATTCGCCGTGGCATAGCCTTTTCAGCCCGGAAGGTATGGAACCGGCAAACAAATATCCTTTCGCAGGGGCTTTCGTGATGAATGATGGCCACTGCCTTTTCTCCGTATGGGCACCCCTTGCGGAGAATGTACAACTTATTTTACAAGACGATTACAGGCAGCAGGCCTTCCCGCTCGACAAAGATGATTCAGGCTACTGGCGCATTATCTTACCCGATATTCCCCCAGGCACACGTTACTGTTATAGTGTGGATGGAACAGAAGCCATACCTGATCCCGCTTCCCGCAGGCAACCAGATGGCGTGCACGGCCCTTCGGAAGTGGTAGACCCACATTTTACCTGGACCGATAACGACTGGAAAGGTATACCACTCCGGGATATGGTAATTTATGAACTGCATACCGGTTGCTTTACTCCGGAACATAGTTTTGAAGGAATCATCAAACGCCTGCCCTATCTAAGTTCTATCGGCATCAATACCATAGAACTGATGCCCGTGGCCCAGTTTCCTGGTAAAAGAAACTGGGGATACGATGGCGTATTCCCATTTGCAGTACACAACACGTACGGCACACCAGCGCAATTAAAAACGCTGGTAAACGCCGCACACCTGCAAGGCATCGCCGTTGTACTGGATGTGGTATACAATCACCTGGGCCCGGAAGGCAATTACCTCGAACAATACGGACCTTATTTTACAGAGAAATACAAAACACCCTGGGGAAAAGCGCTGAACTTTGATGATGCCTGGTGCGATGGCGTGCGTTCTTTTTACATCAACAATGCGCTGATGTGGCTCAATGAATTCAGAATGGACGGCTTGCGGATAGATGCTGTACACGCCATCTGGGATTGTGGCGCCACGCATTTCATGGAAGAACTGTCCGGGGCAGTGCAACAACTGGAAATTATATCCGGCAGAAAAAAAGTACTGATCGCTGAGATAGACTACAACGCGCCCCGCTACATCAAACCAACCACAGAAGGGGGATACGGCCTCTCCGGGCAATGGACCGACGAGTTCCACCACGCACTTCACGCCTTGCTTACCGGCGAAACAAACGGCTACTATGCAGATTTCGGGAACGTGGCGCCTTTCGTCAAAAGTTTGCGTGAATCGTATGTGTACACGGGAGAATACTCCGTTGTGCGCAACCGGAAATTCGGCAGGAGTACAGAACAACTCCCCTACCACCAGTTCGTTGTTTTTACGCAGAACCACGATCAGATCGGTAACCGTTTGAAAGGTGAAAGACTCAGTTCCCTGGTATCTTTTGACGCACTAAAACTGGCAGCTGCGGCCATGTTGCTGACCGCGCATACACCAATGTTGTTTATGGGCGAAGAATACGGGGAAACAAACCCATTTCTCTTCTTTACAGACCACTCCGATCCCGAACTGATCAGCAAATTGCGGAGCGGAAGAAAAGAAGAGTTCAGCACCTTTAACTGGGCGGAAGAAGTGCCCGATCCGCAGTCGGAAGATGAATTCAGAAAATCCACGCTTTCCTGGAACACGGACAACGAAAAATCAACTATACTTACCCGTTACTATACCCACCTGATTGCCCTGCGGAAACAACGGGCAGCACTGCGCAATACGCATAGAAACGCAACCATCGTGGAAGAACCAGCCGGAAAACTGATTGTATTCGAACGTAAAGCGCCGGGAGAACACCTGTTGGTGTTGTTGAATTTTTCGGATAAAGCCGAAGTTTTCCACGACAAACAATATCCATCCCTCAAAAAAATATTCGATTCCTCCGAAGCACAATGGAGCCTTTCCTCCACTGACAATAAAACATCTTTTATTCCACCATATACCGCCGTTGTTTATGAAATTCAACCCATCTGAGCTAAAGCCTGTAGCAAGTTACCGCATTCAATTCAGCAATACCTTCACCTTCCGTCACCTCAAAGAAATTCTGCCCTACCTCCATCAATTGGGCATCTCAACCTTGTATGCTTCACCGGTTTTCAGTGCCGTTCCCGGCAGCACGCACGGCTACGATGTAACAGATCCGCATACTGTAAATCCGGAGATCGGCACATTGGAAGAATGGCGTGAACTTTCCGCTGAACTTAAAGAGTATGGCATCTGGTGGCTCCAGGATATTGTACCCAACCACATGGCTTTTCATGAAAACAATTACCGTTTATGGAACGTGCTGGAATGGGGTGAACAATCGCCTTACAGTAATTATTTCGACATCAACTGGCAACATCCGCATCCTGAATTAAAAGGGAAACTGATGGTCCCTTTCCTGGGTGAAGAAGCGGACGAGGCCATCGAGAAAGGAAGTCTGACGATTCAATTCAATACCAAAGGATGGCAGTTCAGGTACAACGATTCCTTCTTCCCGCTGTCTCCCGATTCACTCGAACTACTCGCAGGTTTCGCTTCCGCGGTGCCAGATATGGAAACCGTGGAAAACAGCATCCGCAACCTGCTTACCGGAATGAAAGATATTACCACGTATGAGGCATTACAGGAAATGAAAACAGCCTGGATGCAAATCCTGACCACAAACGAATCCTTCCATACAGCCCTCGGAAATTTTCTCACGCAGGTAAACAACAGCATCCTGCTGCGCAAAAAAGTATTGGAAGCGCAACATTACCGGCTCACTTACTGGAACGCCACTTCCAACCTGATCAACTACCGGCG
>CAMLPA010000329.1 GCA_946481605.1 uncultured Flavihumibacter sp.
CAACGTGAAGATGCCAAAAGAAGAATTACGGTAGGCTTCAATGTAAGGGGGCGCGACGTGCAATCTATTGTGGAAGAATTGCAAAAGAAAACAACAGCGGGACTTTCACTTCCCCCAGGTTACTACATCACTTATGGCGGCCAGTTCGAGAACCTGGTAGAAGCACAGAAGCGTTTATCCATTGCCGTTCCTGTGGCCTTATTGCTGATTTTCCTGTTGCTTTACTTCGCGTTCAGGTCCATCAGGCAGGCCCTGCTCATATTTACAGCGATCCCGTTATCGGCTATTGGTGGCGTGTTCGCGCTGGGCATGCGCGGCATGCCATTTAGTATTTCAGCGGGCGTAGGCTTTATCGCACTTTTTGGGGTCGCGGTACTTAATGGCATTGTGTTGATTACAGAGTTCAACCGCCTTCGGCGGGAAGGGATGGAGAACCTTGGGGCGATCGTTCTGAAAGGAACGCGGATCAGGTTACGCCCCGTATTGATGACAGCCGCTGTGGCCTCCCTTGGATTTCTTCCAATGGCGCTCAGCAATGGTGCCGGAGCGGAAGTACAGCGTCCACTGGCCACGGTGGTGATCGGTGGTCTCGTTACCGCCACGCTCCTGACGCTACTTGTATTACCGATATTATATGTTTGGTCGGAACAGAGAAAAACACGTAAAAATCAGACCATGAAAGCACTTTCCATTCTCCTGTTGCTTTGCACCTCTTCCGGGCTTTTCGCGCAGGAAGGAACCCCGTTGCCGGAAATCCTGCGTCAGGCAAATGCCAACAACCCGTTCCTTAAGAGCGGACAAAGCAATATCAATTACCGGAAACAATTAGAAGGAACGGGCTTTAACCCGGACAAGACAAATATTTCCGGAGAATATGGCAACATCAATTCCGCGTTTACTGACAACCGCTTTGGTGTTAGTCAGACCATTCACTGGCCGGGCATCTATTCCAAACAAAAAGCATTGCTGAAAACGGAGACCGCTTCAGCCGAAGCCCTGTTTCATGTGCAGGAAGCCAACATCGACCTGCAGGTAAGAAACAGCTACGTGGAATACCTGTACTGGTCCGAAAAAAACACCTTGCTGGAAGAGGCCGCCAAGCTTTACAAGGGCGCTTTTGAAAGAGAAAAAACAAGGCTGGAAGCGGGAGCAGCGGGCGCTATGGGTACTTATAGCGCTGAACATTTGTTGTTACTGAACACGAACGCGGTACAGGAAGCACTCACGGAAAAGAACATACGTGTGGAGCAACTGCGATTTCTTGCAGGAAACACCAATCTTGTTCCAGAAACAAAAACACTGCTTGGCTTTACAGGTGCTCCATTGCCGGACAGTTCGGTATCAACCGTTCACCCGCTGCTGCTCCCCTTTACCACCCAGGTAAAATCGGCGGAGCAAGCTGCTCAACTGGCCAGGATGCAACAGTATCCGGACTTCTCCATTGGTTATTATAACATGTCTATAAGGGGCTGGCAACAAACCGATGTGAATACCGAGCAGTATTTTGATGGCAGCAGAAGATTTTCCACGGTACAGGCAGGCATCCTCGTTCCGTTACTGGGAAAGTCGAGGTCAAAAAACGTAGCCGCTGCACAGCTTAAAACATTGGAAACACAACAGCAACTAGCGGCACAAACACTTCAGTTGCAGCAGGCCATCAACGAAGAAACCATTCGTTACAAAAGACTGCACCAGCAACTAAGCGTTTATCAACAGACCATTTTGCCGAACGCAGCCAATACGATAAAACTCGCTACGCAACAACTGGACAACGGGGACATCGGTTACCTGGAATGGAACATGGTGGTACGGCAAGCCATGGAAGCAAAGATGGCATGGCTCGAAACACAACTTCAATCCGCAAAAAGCGCCAACAACTTGCTTTATTTAAACGGACAAAACAACTAACATGAAACACTTTATATATCCATTCATCATTGCCGCAACACTGGTCGCCTGTAAACCGGACTCCAGTGAAACAACTGCTGAACCTTCCGGGGAAAAAACGGTAGAAACCAATAGTATTTCACTGACACCGAACCAGGTAAAAAACGCAGGGATACTTTCCGAAACACCGGGAAACGGAACGTTATCAACTGAATTAAAAGTGAACGGCATTGTGGAAGTGCCGCCTCAAAACCTGGTATCCGTAAGCTTTCCGCTTGGCGGCTACCTTTCTTCTACTGAACTGCTCCCTGGCATGCAAATCCGTAAAGGACAAACCATCGCGTGGATGGAGGACCCGGCCTACATCCAATTGCAGCAAGACTACCTTGTAGCCGCCTCCAGGATCACTTACCTTGAAAAAACTTACAAGCGCCAGCAAGCCCTGAACACCTCCAAAGCCAACAGCGATCAATCGCTGGAGCAGGCAGAATCGGAATACAAAGCACAGCGCATACAGTGGCATGCGTTGCGGGAAAAATTACGGCTGCTCGGATTGAACCCTGATGGCCTTTCTGAAACGACGATTACCCGGAAAGTCGCCATTCACGCGCCCATCAACGGGTTCGTCTCTAAAGTGAATGTGAACATCGGCAAATACGTCAACCCCACAGATGTACTTTTTGAATTGGTGAATCCGGATGATATTCACGCGGCACTCACCGTTTTCGAGAAAGACATTCCTGCTTTAAAGATTGGTCAAAAAGTAGCGCTCACCCTGAACGATCGTTCCAACGAAGTACATCCTGCTGAGATCATACTGATCAGCCGTAACCTGGATGAGAACAGAAGTGTGGTGGTACATTGTCATTTTGAAAAAGAAGATCATTCTCTGCTGCCCGGTATGTTCCTTAATGCGCGCATCGCGGTTTCGGATACATCAGGAATCATTGTTCCGGAAGAAGCGGTGGTCCGCTTCGGCAACGAGGAATGTATTTTCACCGACAATGGAAACGGCAACTATTCAATGGTAACTGTAAAAAGAACTGCTGCGCAGGATGGAAAAATACTGCTGGCTTCTGTTGAAAATATTTCCGGGAAAAAGATCGTGGTAAAGAATGCTTACGTGTTGTTGTCTAAACTGAAAAACACCGAGGAGGAAGAGTAGGAAAAAACTTCTCCTACAATAGAAAAACACGGTAAAAAAGCGGGAAAGCCACGTCGGTGGCACCGGGTACCGCAAACACGCAGCAAACCTGCAAAAAACGGCAATACTTAAAAAATAGAGAATCACTGAAAAGAGGCGCGTGAAAACACCGTACCCGGTGGCGCGGCTATAGCGGTGCCACCGGGTACATCGGATTCAGCCCCGGGTGGCTCGCCCCCATCAGGCTTGGGCTTACCCCTATGGCTTCTCCTCCGGGACTTTACCCTTGGTCTTCGAGATTGCTTCCCCAACGAAAAGTATCTACCTTCACGCCGGCCAGGTCAAGGACCCTGTCCACCACGGTGGCGGCTACTTCTTCGATGGTTTTTGGTATGCTGTAAAAAGAGGGGGTTGCCGGACAAATGATACCACCTGCCAAAGTGATTGTTTCCATGTTGCGGATGTGCACCAGGTTATACGGCGTTTCGCGTGCCACACATATTAATTTGCGGCGCTCTTTCAGCACCACATCTGCGGCGCGGGTGATCAGGTCGTTGGAGATACCGTTGGCGATGCGGCCCAAAGTGCCCATGGAACACGGAACGATGATCATGGTGTTGAACTGCCCCGAGCCGGAGGCAAAGGGCGCGTTGAAATCGTTCTGCTCATAGAAAGAGAAAGGATATTTCGTGAAAGAATCCTCTCCCAGTTCTGTTTCCCAAACCTGGCGTGCATTAGGCGTCATTACCACCGCAACGGCATCGGGACGGGGCTGCGCCTTTTCCAGTTTGTCCAGCAATACTTTCGCATATACGGAACCGCTTGCCCCGGTTATGGCCACCACAATTTTATTCATGAGTTGATCGTAACTTTAAACCAAACAACAAAAATAAGATGCAAAAGGTTATGGCGTGGGTTTTACTGGCGTTGCTCGCCGGTTGTGCCCCACGAAGTGCGGTACAGAAAGAGAAAATGAACTGGAAAACACTGCCTGAAGTGGAAGTGCTGAAAAAGGAAGATCCAAAGCCCGTATTGGCCGACCTGTACACTACCTGGTGCGGCTGGTGCAAAGTGATGGACAAAAACACTTATAGTAACCCGGCGGTGATAAAATACCTTTCCGAGAAATTCCACGCCATAAAAGTGAACGCCGAAACCAGAGATAACCTGGTATGGAACGGTAAATCCTACCCGGTGGACCCTGCTTCCAAAACCAGCCGCCTCGCCATCGAATGGACCAATGGACGCCTTTCCTATCCCACCACCATCATTATTCCACCAGGAGAAGCGCCGCAGGCCATCCCCGGTTACCTTACGCCCGCCGAATTCGAACCCATCGTAAAATACTTCGGCGAAGGCGCTTACAAACGCATGAGTTTTCCTGATTTTCAGAAGCAGTTCAAACCTTCATGGAATTGAACAGCATGAAAAACAAACGTTTGCGTATTGACCCAGATCAAGAATGTGAAAGAAGTGTAAAAAAAGTGGCGGAGTACAACCAGTGTTAGAACAATGATGTCTTATATTTGAGTTTTCATAGGATAAGGTTTAATGGTTAATGGTATTTGATTAGTGCATCCCGCC
>CAMLPA010000330.1 GCA_946481605.1 uncultured Flavihumibacter sp.
ACCATTACGGTGAACGGAAGAAAAGTACAGAACTTTTATGTGGACGGAAAACCCTTTCTCGGCGTATCTGATCCGCGCTTCGCCACGCAGAATCTTCCCAAAACTGCCATCGAAAAAATACAGGTGTACCAGGAATACGACAGGACCAACATTGGCAGGGAAAAACAACCGCAGGACTCTATCCTGAACATGAACGTTAAACTTAAAGAAAGCAGCAAAAAAGGTTATTTCGGAAAGATGGGTGCGGGATACGGAACCAGCGACCGCTTTGAATCGGACCTCAGCTTCCAGGTGTACAACAAAAAAAGCAGTCTGGCCCTCGGTGGGGGCTACAATAATATTAATAAAGGGATTGCTAACCTCCAGGAGCTTCTCGTGAACAACACCTACCGGAACTTCAACCCCAACCTCTACAACGTGGGCAACTTTGGCGGGCAGGGCATCAATAAGAACCACGCCATTGGTGGCATGTTCACACACAATTTTATAGAAAGCCAGAACAGCCGCCAACGCAATGGCATAATGCTCAGCTATACAAAGTCGGGCATGAATACTTTCATAACAAACCTGCAATTACAAGACCGAACAACCGCCGCCACCCCCCAGATGATCCGTGAGGAAGGAACCCGCAACAACAATACCGACCAGCACAGTGTAAGTTTTACATACGAAAAATCAACAGGATACAGCGATAACCTGCAGTTGGGCGGCAACGCAGGTTTCAATAAAGAAACAGGCAGTTCCGACGCGCTAACGGAAGTAAGAGACGGTATGGGCGCACTGCAAAGCACCAACACCAACCGTTCCCTTTTCAGCAACAGGTCGGAAAACAGTGGAATGAATTTATCTTTCTCGCGTTCCGATGAATACAATCCGTTGAAAAGTTTCAACTTTCAATTGAACGTCCAAAAAAACGAAAACCGCAATCAAAACGATGCGCAGAGCGTATTCAACTCGTTCACCGACAACAGCACCGATACTTCTTTCGTACGACGTTATACTTCCGACAACCAATCGACGCGGGTGGGCGGCTCCCTGAACTATCAGGGCATTAAAAGATTATTGTTCGGCAGGTTCGATCTTTGGGGCATCTCCCTCAACTTATTCCAGTCGTTTGGCCTGCAGCGCTCATCTAACAACGCAGGCGTAAGCGATTTCGACAGCACCAGCGCAACCTACCGCATCAACAGCAACCTTTCCAACTTCAATAAAAGAGAAGTGCTGCAATATGAACCCATGCTTTCGGCCACCAAAAATTTCAGTAAGTGGACAGAAACTTTTAACAGGAACATTACTTTCGTCGCCAGGATCGGACAGGACTTCAAAGCGGACAGAAACACTTCTTCCATTGACAAAAGAAACCTCGACCGTTCCTTTCAATTCCTGCGCTACGAAGGATCGGTGAACCACCAGTACTTCAAGATGCAGAAGTTCATCTACTATTCATCCCTGAACTATTCACGGAACTTTGATTACGCCTCCATCGACCAGTTGCACACCATTGTGGATGACATCAATGCTTACCAGATCAGGATAGGTAATCCCGGATTGAAAAATACGATCAACCATAACGTCAATTTTTTCGCCCAGTTCAACACACAGTCGCCAAAGTCTAAGTACGGTGTGGGCGCCAATCTGAATGGAATGTACAGCATCAATAAAAGTCCCGTGATCGACAGCGTCATTAACGACCTATCCGGAAAAAGAATTTACTACTATACAAATGCGGGGCAAGGCACCAACTTTTACTCCAATTTCGGCTTTAATGTTTCCAGGAGAATCCAGAAGAGTTCTATCCAGCTCTCCTACAACGGGAACCTGAATCAGGGTAAAAACCCCAGCTATATAGATGGTCTGTACACGATAAGCCAGAGCAACAGTCTGAGCAACCGTGTTTCGTTGCAGTTCTCGCTCCGCTCGCTGCTGGTCGTGAATCTGGCCAGGAACATGCAAGTCAATAAAACCAAACAAACGGCTGCCGGACTCACTCCTTTCAAAAATACCAGTCAGGGTACCCGCGGGGGCATAACGTTGAACTACCCTAAAAATTTTACCTTCAGCAGCACATTAGATAACGTGGAAAACTCGGGGCTCGAAAAGCCTATCCTACTCTGGAATGCTTTTGCATCTTACCGTTTCCTGAACCAGCAGGGAGAACTAAAACTTACCGGCATGGATTTGCTGAAGCAATACCAGAACGTGTCGAACTATGCGAACCAGTTTGGCACCACAACCAGTATTTCCAATGGTTTACAGCAATACTTCCTGGTTACTTTTTCTTATTTCCCGCGGAAGTTCGGGAAAAGGGAAATCAAGAGGAGGGATGGGTGATGGGATAAACCAATCCCGCATTATATTTTGCTATAAGATATTTCACTATTTTGTTGCCGGTTGCATCCATTCCTCAACATAAACACCAGGCAACATGGTAAAAAAATACATTGTACTGCTGTGCCTACTACTTTCAGTGGCGCTGCTATTCATTGCAGCCTTTCTTTACCCCGGCGGTTCCATCCAGGATAAAAACTCCGTAGGCTTCATCTGGAACAGAAACTTCATCAGCAACCTGTTTGGAGAAAAAGCGCTGAATGGTGCAGAGAACAGCGCCAGGGTATGGGCCATCATCGGGATGGCCTTTCATGCTATTGGCAACGGCATCTTCTTTCTAAATACGGCGAAGAAAATGCCTTCCCGCCATGCGGCTTTGGTCCTTCAAATTGTGGGCTTTACCAATATGTTGTTCAGTTTCCTGATCGCCACGCCACTCCACGATATTATGGTGACGATCTCCAGTACGCTGTCGTTGCTGGGCATATTTTACATTACCGTATTCATCTTACGGACGAAACTGCACCTGTTGAAAATTGTCTGTATACTTTTTATGCTGATGTTTTATTATACCCTGTTCCTATATGGTTCAGGCGATTGGATCATGCTGGCTATTATGCAGAAGGTATCCCTCACTTGTTCCATGATCTTGGTGTTATGGGTGGAATATTTTACGACACGGGAGGATTTTCTGGTGGTGAAAAAAAAGAAAAGCTGACAACAGAAGTATAACCGGTTGAATTTATTGCGGGAAAGGCATACTTACCCTTCGATCTCCTTTTATGAAAGCCGGCATTCCTGCCATGCGTGCCAGGGGCTCCGTGGCATTCATCTCATACGCGTATTCCATAAATATACTATCGCAGGTTTGCTTGAAAAAGGCCGCTTTCGTGGGAGAAAAAGAAAGCGCGCCTGCCCGTTGGTAACGGGCATTAAACTGAAACTCGGCGTTGTATGTTTTGCCAAACAATTTCGTCTCGCGCACTTCAGTAATTTCCCCCGTTTTTATACGGGTAGCTTCCAACGCATTATTCCAATCTAAACTGTATTTGTAAAACATGGCATTACCAGGCTGTTGTTGAAAACCAGGGCCAAACAAACTTCTTTTTCGCATCCCACTGTCTACCAGGCTGTACGTGAGTAATCCTTCTTTACTTAATTCATTCAGCACTGAATCTATCCCGGTGGTAGTTGAAAACAGAATGGAATCGGGAACGATCAAAAAGGTATTGGGTGGAAGCGGATCGTGTTTACTGATGTTGCCGATTGCCGAACTGCCGGTTTGTTCTATTCTCGTGCAGGAAGTGTAAATGCAGCCGGAATTAAAAAGAGGTAGCGCGAAAACCAGAATAGCTGTTTTGGTAAAGAATTTCGAAAAAGGCATAAGGTTTACTTTTAATAAATATAAGGTGTAGTTGAGTCTGCAATTGTTAACCAACTTCAAACAGAATGTTAAGCACAAGGACTTCACAAAAAAATAAACCGTGAACTTGCCGGCCCTTTGCTGCTTTACCTACCTTCAACAATTGTTAATACATTCCGGACAATATTCAAACAACAACTCATCCTTTCTTTACAGCCACATACCTTAACAAATGAAACACATTTTTGGCTTTCTGTTCCTTCTTTCCATCTGTTCCGCAAAGGCGCAAAAAACCGTCTCTGAAGGAAATCTCGCTACACTGGTGAATGTATTTCTCGGCACTTCCGGCGACCACGGACAAGTTTCTCCCGCCGCCTCCTACCCCTTCAGTATGATGAGCATCGGGCCGCAAACTTATCCGCATACACATACAGGTTATGAACACAATGCTAAAAAGTTCCTGGGATTTACGCACAACCGCTTTGAAGGTGTGGGCTGCACCGGAAGTGGTGGGAATATCCTGATCAAACCATTTCTCGTAAACAAGGAGCAGGATGTTTTGTGGAAGAAAACTGAAAAAGCGGAACCCGGCTACTATCAGGTGCAGTTTACCAATGGCATTTCCGCTGAAATGACGGTAGTCGAAAAATCCGGTATGCACCAGTATATTTTTCCCGATCACAACATGGGATTTGAACTGAACCTCGATCATACCCTTTCCAACCGGTTCGTGGCAGGAGAACATAGTATTGATGGCAACACCATTAGCGGATGGATTGAATCCACCACTACCTGTAATGCCGGAAAATACAGGATTTATTATGCACTGTCTTTTTCAGAAGCGGTAACCTGGAACAAAGTATCGGCACACCGCTACACCGTATTGCCGGAAACCAACAGCAAAACAATAAACGTAAAAGT
>CAMLPA010000331.1 GCA_946481605.1 uncultured Flavihumibacter sp.
CATTTCTTATACCGAAGGTATTTTGTACCCGTTGTTGTAAGATGCCGCAAGTAGTTTATTTGCAGCCTTATCGTTGAATGCGCCTTTCTTTTCGTTCCAGTAAATCTTTTTTCCCGTGCGGTAGGCGATATTGCCCATTTGCGAGAAGATGGCGATGTGCGCGCCAGCTTCTACCGGCGCATTCAGCAGTTCCGGTTTCCTGGCTTTCACTGCGGCTACAAAGTTGGCGGTGTGCATGTCGAGCCCGCGGTCCACACTTTTTTGCAGGGGCACGGCCTCTATTTTGGTGCCGTCCGGGATCACTTCCCATCCGCCGCGGTTCACTACCAATGTGCCGTTGTTGCCGAGGAAGGCCACGCCATGGTCACGGTTGTAAGGGCCGCCGTTGATGCCGGTGGCGTGTTCCCATTGAATGTTGAAGCCGTCGAATTCATACAGTGCGGTAAGGGTGTCTGGTGTTTCTGCCGCATCATCTGGGTAAGCGAATTTACCGCCGCTGGCTACCACTGATTTCGGCGTATGCGCTTTCATGCCTATGAGTGCGAAGTCGAGCATGTGCACACCCCAGTCGGTCATCAATCCGCCAGCGTAATCCCAGTACCACCTGAAATCGAAATGGAAACGGTTCGGGTTGAACGGACGCTTCTTTGCAGGACCAAGCCACATATCGTAGTTCACGCCTTCCGGAACGGGGCCATCGGGTTTAACGGGAATACTTTTCATCCAACCCTGGTAGGCCCAGGCCTTTACGAGTCTTATCTTGCCGAGTTTGCCTGAATGCACGTAGGCCATGGCATCTTTAAAGTGTTGCTGACTTCTTTGCCATTGCCCAACCTGCACAATGCGGTTGTATTTTTTTGCGGCTTCCGTCATGGCGTTGCATTCCACGATGGAGTTGCCGAGCGGCTTCTCTACATACACATCTTTACCTGCGGCGCAGGCTTCAATCATCATCAGGCAGTGCCAGTGGTCGGGTGTGCCGATGATTACGGCATCTACATTTTTATCGGCCAGCAGGTCGCGGTAGTTGCTGTAGGTTTTTACTTTGATGTTCTTCGCTTCCAGTTCTTTTACGCGTTTATCCAGTTCGCGTGCATCTACGTCGCAAAGCGCGGTGCATTCCACGTCGGGGAGCTTTAGGAAGGAACTGATATTGCTCCAGCCCATCCCCTTGACTCCAATGAGTCCGAGTTTTATTTTCCCTTCCAGGGCGAAATTGCGGATGCCCGGAAAGGCGGATACCGCACCGGTGTAAGCGGCAAGGGCGGCAGTGGTAGCGATGAATTTTCTTCTGCTGTTCATAATGGCATGTTTGTATGGTTGTAATGATATACTGAATTTTTTGAAAGAACTTTTGGGTCAATAACTTTAGGCTTTTGGTGTATCTTCCTGTGCAACAAATTGTTTCGTGGCATGAGTTGATCTGCCCTGAACTTAAAGTTGGAACTTTCAATAAACGTTCAATTTAATGTTTTGATCCTGAATTGACCGGTTTGAAACGGGAAGAAATTTCCGGAGATTAAAATAGTATTGGGGTAGGAGAAAATAGTATGATTATTGACTGATTTTAAAGAAACCTGCGCTGAATATGGAACAGAAACAGCCTCAGAAAAATACGAATGAACACCTGGCCAACGAACGTACTCTGCTGGCCTGGGTGCGGACCGCCATCGCCATCATCACTTTCGGATTTGTGATCGTGAAGTTTTCTCTTTTCCTCCGACAGATGGCCATCGTGACCGGCAACGAATCCGCCGTCCCACGCACAGGCTTTTCCGGGCCGGTAGGTACTTTACTGGTAGTGCTGGGTGCGCTGGGATTGGTATTCGGCACCATCCGTTACAGAACGGCAGAAAAGCAGCTTAACCGCGGGGAATACATGCACCGCTCCGGGTGGTTGTATGTATTCATCGGCTTTATGCTCGCGATAAGTCTTGTGCTGGTGGTGTACCTCGTGGAGACTGCCTTCTGAATTTCAGGTAAACAGTTTTTGGAGCATAAGCTCCATAGTGTCTTGCGCCTTCATGAGGTGAAGTTCATTTACAGCCTGAACAGTAGGTTGAATATACTTTCCTGATGCTGGCACATCTCCGGCGTGTATGTACATGCCTTCTATATCTTCCTGCTCAACTTCAGGATGAAACTGAATACCCACGACATTTTCGCCGATGGTGAACACCTGGTTCCTGCATGCAGGAGAGGAGCATTGAAGAACAGCGTTGGGTGGAAGATGGAACGTGTCGCCGTGCCAGTGAAAGTAAAATTGCTCTTTTGCAAGCGGGGTGTTTAACCATTCAGACATAGCATCGTGCCAGTAAACCGGAAACCAGCCTATTTCCTGTTCCTCATTTTTGTAAACTTCCGCACCTTGCGACACGGCAATCAGTTGTGCGCCGAGGCAAATGCCCAATACTGGTTTTCCCGCTTCAATCATTTCCCGTATAAAACGCTTTTCGTTAATCAGCCATGGGTATTTCGCTTCTTCGTATACATTCATCGGGCCACCCATAATGATCAGCGCATCAACTTCATGAATAGGCGGAAGGGTGTGTTTCTTTTCAAAAAAATAAGTGTAGGTTAAACGATGGTTCCTCGCCAGCAGCCAGTCTTTCATCATGCCGGGTCCTTCAAAATCCACGTGCTGGAAAATGTGTACGTTCATTTTGCATGTTTTGTGGGTGTAAAATAGTGTATTCGTTCTGAATGATAACAGTGAAGAGAACCTCGTTGCCGATGCGGCCGATCTTGAAAACTTTCTCCTCCCGTGACCGCGTCTTCCAGCTTCTCTTGAAGGCCATTTCAAACCCGCGATACACGCGCAAGAGGTTTAGGGAATACATGTTTTTTTAACGGCACCAACCACGTTTTTTCCTCAACACATAAACAGAAAAAAACGAAATTCCGGGGTAAAAAACATACCCGGTGGCACCGGTCCCCGGTGTTTACACCGGGCCTCCGGCTTCGCACCAGTAAATCCGTTACCGTGAAACCACGGTAACAAAGCATGGTGACAGCACCGAAACAAGCGCAAGAAAATCCCTGCTTTTCGCTTCAGATACTCCCATTTATTTCTTGGCTGCAGTCCGCTTCTTTTTTACCGGTGTTTTCTTCGCTGGCATTAAACTTTGTTCCAGTTGTGCGATCAGGTCGTTGGGTATAGACTTCGTTTCTTTTTTCGGCGCGGCAATCTTTTTACCGGATGCTTTTGCTTTGATGAACTTCATCAGTTTTAACGTGTACACATCTTTGTAATTTCTGATATCAAATTTGCCGCCCATATTTTCTACAAGGTTCACCGCCATGGTCAGTTCATTTCGTTTTACAGATGTTTTTGTTTTGATGAGTTCAGCGGGGTTCCTGATTTCGTTGATGAAACGAAGTGTATGCAAAATAAGAATGCCATTCGCCGCACGCAGGGAGACAGGACGCTCTTTGTTGCGAAGAACAAAAGTTCCTATTCCTGTTTTGCTGGTTTTTCTCAGTGTTTCCTCCAGCAAAGCGTAGGCCCTTTCCCCGCCTTTGGCGGGTTGCAGGTAATAGGCGCTGTCGTAGAGTATCACATCAATTTCTCCGGGATGCACAAAGGTTTCGAGCGTGATTGTTTTTGTTTTTTCCGGCAATGCTTTTTCAAAATCAGCATCGTTGAGGATTACATATTTTCCGTTTACATCGTAGCCTTTTACGATGTTGTTCCAGGCTACTTCTTTCCCGGTATGCTCGTTTACTCTTTTGTATTTGATGTGCGAATGGTCTTTCTTATCCAGCATATCAAAGTCGAGCCTGCTTTCGTTCACTGCTGAAAATAATTTGACCGGGATATTGACCAGTCCGAATCCTATTGCGCCACTCCAGATTGCTCTCATGAATTTTCGTTTTGTAGGGTGAAATTGCTTTTGATCTTTTTTAACGCCTGTTGAAGGCTGATGCCTTTGCCCAGTACGCCTTTAAATACATCTCCTTTTTCCTGCAGGATCTGCATCATGTTTTTTATGGTGAAGCTTTCCATCTTTAGTCCTTTTTTCACTTCTTCCCAAAGCAGTGGCATAGATACTGTGGCAAAAGGTTTCGGACGTGCGGAATAGGGCGCGGCCAGTGTTGCCTGCGGGCGGTTCTGTAAAAAATCGAGGTATATTTTTCCTTTACGTTTATTTACCTGTCTTTCAATGCTGGTCAGTTCAGGCAGTTCCTGGTGAACGAGGGTGACGATCAGGCGCGCGAATTCTTTTGATTGTTCGTAGTCGTATTTGCTGTGCAGCGGAATATAAATGTGCATCCCGGTTGAACCTGAAGTTTTACAGAATGAAGGCACGCCAGCCGTTTCCAGGATACTGTGTGTAACACGCGCAGCTTCTATCACTTCATCAAAACTGTTTTTATCCGGATCAATATCAATGATGCACCAGGTGGGATGATCTGGTTTTTTAACGGTACTGCTCCACGGGTTCATCTCTATACAACCAAGGTTGGCCATGTAAAGCAAGCTCGCTTCATTTGTGCATACGAGAAAGTTTTTTTGCTGCGGATCATCGTCTGTGCGGTAAGGAAGCGTTTCAATCCAATCCGGTGTTTTCCCCGTAACATCTTTCTGGTAGAA
>CAMLPA010000332.1 GCA_946481605.1 uncultured Flavihumibacter sp.
AAAGTACAGGAATGGGAAGCATTGATGTGGAAATTTCAATATCCCCTGCCCTGGGCTAAAGCAGGAGAAAAGTGGGTGCCCATGGACCGCATCTTTTCGCTGAACGAACAGGAATAAATGCAGCAATGCTTTGCATATTTGAATTATCAGTCTGAAAGCTCCCCGGTCTAATTTGCAGCCCGGGGAGTTTCCGCAAAAACAGCAACGATGCTTGACACACATGTACACTTCTGGAAATACGATAAAGTCCGCGACGCGTGGATTACAGACGATATGAAGTTGTTGCAGCAGGACTATCTTCCACAACAACTTCAATCGGTACTGAACAACAATGGTTTGAATGGCTGCATCGCCGTTCAGGCCGATCAAAGCGAAGTGGAAACACGTTTCCTCGTGGAACTCGCCCGCAAATACCCGTTTATTAAAGGAGTAGTAGGCTGGATAGACCTGCTGAATCCCGACCTGGATCAACGGCTCAACCACTTCCTCGAATTCCCTGAAATCAAGGGGTGGCGGCATGTGGCCCAGGGCGAAGCGGATGATTTTCTTTCCAGGAAAGAAGTCATCAATGGCATTCGTACAGTAACAGAAGCAGGGTACTCTTACGATATACTCATTTACGCGCGGCAGCTTCCGGCGGCCATTCAACTGGTGAACGCCTTACCCGAAGCGAATTTCATTCTCGACCATTGCGCCAAACCCGATATCAGGAATAAAGAAATTGAGGGTTGGGCGAAAGGCATACGGGAAATCGCGCAACACCCCGGTGTGAGCTGCAAACTTTCAGGATTGTTCACGGAAGCACATTGGAAACAATGGAGTCCCTCGGATTTCTATCCTTACCTCGACGTGGTGTTCGAAGCCTTCGGCACCAACCGGTTAATGTTTGGCAGCGACTGGCCGGTGATCCTGGTTTCAGGCATGTATGTGCAGTGGAAAAGTCTGCTGCTGAAATACATGGAAAATATGGAGGAAGAAATTATTGAAGCCGTAATGGGCGGTAACGCGCAACGCATTTATAGAACCGAAATATAATACAATATGGATTTGGGCATTCAGGGAAAAGTTTTCATTGTAACAGGCGGGGCCAAAGGAATTGGCGGGGCCATCAGCAAATGTATCGCTGCCGAAGGCGGCACCGTGGTAGTAGCCGGACGAGATGCGGGCGATAATGCGAAGATCGCCGCGGAAATTGAAGCTGCTGGCGGAAAAGTGGCCACCATCGCCGCTGAACTGGGCGAAGTGGAAGCCTGCAAAAATGTGATCGCCTTTACCGTGGAGCAATTTGGCAGAATCGACGGACTCGTGAACAACGCCGGTGTGAACGACGGCTGCGGGCTGGAAAGCGGCTCTCCGGAAAAGTTCATGCAAAGCATTCAGAAGAACCTCAGTCACTACTATAACCTGGCACATTTCGCGCTTCCTTACCTGAAAGAAAGCAAGGGCGCCATTGTGAACGTTGGCTCGAAGGTGGCGGAAACAGGTCAGGGCAATACTTCGGGTTACGCCGCCAGCAAAGGAGGCGTGAACGCGCTTACCCGCGAATGGGCAGTGGAACTGCTGCCTTTCGGTATCCGTGTAAACACCGTGAACCCCGCTGAAGTTTGGACACCGCTCTATGAAAAATGGATCAAATCGCTGCCCAATTCAGAAGAGAAACTCAAACAGATCGTGTCCAAAATACCATTGGAAAACCGGATGACCACTTCTGAAGAAATCGCCGATGCCGTAGTGTTCCTGCTCAGCAAACGTTCTTCGCATACCACCGGACAGATATTCTATCCCGATGGCGGATACACCCATCTGGACCGCTCCATTTCATAGTAACCCTTCAACCAAGATTGCACGCGCTATGGCACTTCCAACCAATACCACCGTTTCCGCGAAAAGTATTTCCGGATCGAAAGCCTTGCTACCACTGATACTGGTGATCAGCCTTTTTTTCTTCTGGGGATTTATCCATAACCTCGATCCGATATTGATCGCGCATTTGAGGAAAGCATTCCGTTTAAATGTGCTTCAATCCTCGCTTGTGGACTCGGCTGTTTATCTTGCTTACTTCGTAATGGCACTTCCTGCAGGAATTTTAATGCGAAAATACGGGTACAAGGCGGGAATACTTATTGGCTTGAGTTTGTTTGCCGTTGGCGCCTTCCTGTTTCTTCCGGCCGCCAGCACCATGAGTTACGCACTTTTCCTGGGCGCATTCTTTATCATCGCAAGTGGATTGGCATTTCTGGAAACCGCAGCCAATCCTTATGTAACAATACTTGGCGATCCTTCGCAAGCCTCATTCAGACTGAATTTCGCGCAATCCTTTAATGGTCTCGCTGCACTTTTAGCGCCTTTAGTTGGCATCAACTTCATTCTTTCCGGTAAAGAAATTTCAGAAGCTGAACTTGCCGCTATGCCCGCAGATGTTGCCAGCGCTTATCTTCAGCAGGAAGCCGATAGCGTTAAGCTTCCTTTCCTTGTTATTGGGATTACCATATTGCTTGTGGCCTTACTTTTCTATTTTACCAAACTTCCTGATATTAAAGAAGAAGGCACAAATAAGAGAGGAATTGCTGAGGCATGGAGCCACCGAAGATTAAGATGGGGCGTAATAGCTCAATTCTTCTATGTTGGCGCGCAGGTATGTATATTAAGCTTGTTCATGCTCTTCGCGAAAGACGCTGCTGGTCTGGACGAAAAAACGGCTGGTACATTCCAGGTATATTTAGGTCTCGCATTTGTTTTGGGAAGATTTGCAGGAACTTTCCTGATGAAATTTATTGCGCCGGCAAAGTTGCTTTTCCTGTATGCACTTATCAATGCAGCATTAACGGCTACCGCCATATTTGGAGAAGGAATGGTTTCCGTGTATGCCATGGTGGGTATTTCATTTTTTATGAGCATCATGTTCCCTACCATCTTCTCCCTTGGCATTGAAGGCATTGGAGAAGATACGAAAATGGGATCCAGCCTTATTATTATGTCAATTGTGGGCGGCGCGTTACTGCCTCCGTTATTGGGTTTCATCTCAGATAAAACCGGTAACATCCAATACGGCTACTTCGTGCCCTTAATCTGTTTCGGCATGATCGCGCTTTTCGCGAAGAAAGTTCAACAACCTAATTTTGCATAAACGATTTATATGTTCTCATTGTCTCACAAAACAGCCGTAGTCACAGGAGGTGGAAGCGGTATAGGAAAAGCGATCGCCATGTTGTTTGCGCGCCAGGGCGCTGATGTGTATGTGTTAGATATGGATGAAGCCGGTGGCACATCTGTATGCCGTGAAATTATAGAGAAGGGAGGGATCGCTGCTTTCAGAAAGTGCAACGTATCCAGTGGCGCCGATGTAAAAGCGGTGATGGATGACATCAACAGCATCGCGGGCAAAATCAGTATTCTGGTCAACAACGCGGGCATCGCTCATATCGGGAATATTGAAACCACTTCCGAAGCGGATCTCACCCGACTAATGGACGTAAACATCAAAGGTGTTTTCAACTGCACCCAAAGCGCTATCCCCTATATGAAACAACACGGTGGCGCCATCCTCAACATGGCTTCCATTGCTTCTTCCGTAGGCATTCCCGACCGCTTCGCTTATTCCATGACGAAAGGCGCTGTGGTGGGCATGACACTTTCTATCGCAAAAGATTATCTTACCCAGAACATCCGCTGCAACTGCATTTCCCCGGCAAGGGTACATACCCCTTTTGTAGATGGCTTCCTGGCAAAAAACTATCCGGGTAAAGAAGCGGAGATGTTCGAGAAATTATCCAAAACGCAGCCCATTGGAAGAATGGCCACTCCGGAAGAAATCGCGGCACTGGCCCTTTACCTCTGCTCCGACGAAGCTTCCTTTGTTTCCGGTTGCGATTACCCGATAGACGGCGGATTCATTACTTTAAACAATTAGCGGGTTGTACCGGGCGGTGTCTTCTTCCTAAAAACGTAGAGCACCCCTACCGACGCGAACATGGACCTCGATTCAAAACGGTGGTTAGATCCGGCCAGCATCTGTCCCATGAAACGGAAACCTATTGAAGGGGTTTCCGGAAGGTACATCATGGCCTGAAGCCCCATCTCCCACTGTCCGAAAGCATGGTCTTCCAAACCATCAATATCCAGCATACGCTGTTCATCGGGCGAATAGGATGTATTAAAATCCCTGAAAGTAAGTGTATTGTATTTCAAGGCAAAGCCCATATTAAAATTAGGGCCGGGATGATAGTTCAATGAGGGCTGAAGGTAGAAGCGCTTTACGGAACTGTGGTGAAAATGCGTAATGGGCGTAACGCCAGCACCACCGGTCAGTTGATCTTCAATATGAGACCTGGCGTTACCCAATCCCGCATAAAGGGAAAGAATAGCCTTCTCTTTCTGATCCAGTTTCGTGAAATAACCTACACCCGCCTCCCAAAGTGACCGCCGGTAATTTACGGAAGATTTAAGCAGGTCGAAGCCATCCTCCCAATCGTATTCTCCGCGCTCCCACCTTTGGGAGAGTTGTCCATGCAAAGCAAACCTCTTTACAAGGGAAACTCCGGCCTGAACGCCTACACCACTGTTCCGCGAGCGGCTGCCGGTATT
>CAMLPA010000333.1 GCA_946481605.1 uncultured Flavihumibacter sp.
AGTTTTATTTTGTTGTCCGGCTGCTGAATAATGACGATTTCTATTTCGCTGCCATCTGCATGTTTCAGGATATTGTTGATTTGTTCCTGGATGATCCTGAAAAGCGTCAGCTTCACTTCTTCGGGAACTTCTTCCGTTTTAAAATTGGAATAGTCAACATTCACCCTGTATTTACCCGAGGCGGATATATGTTCAGCCATTTCATTTACGGCAGCTATAAGGGAATGTTCACTGAAGGTGGCCGGTGCTAGTTGGTGCGATAGGGTGCGTATTTCCCGTATAGCCAATTGTATGTTTTCGTGACTCTTTTCCAGGAAATCGCGCTGCGCTTCACCTTTCAGCAACATATCGAGGTATATCTGGCATACGGCGAGTATCTGGATGATATTGTCGTGCAGTTCCCGTCCGAAGTGGTAGCGTTCTTTTTCCTGGGTCCGGATAATGGTTTGAAGAATTTCTTTCTGCCTTTCAGCTTCTTCCTGCAGCCGCAGCGCTTCTTCCTCTTTTTCCCTGCTAACGTCCTGCATGGCGCCTACCATTCTCACAGGAGTGCCGTGTGCATCGTACACGATATAAGCGCGGTCGAAAACGTAAGCATAGGAACCATCCGCTTTCAGGTAACGGTATTCTGCTTTCCAGGTATTGTCGGCTCCTGGCGCGCTCAACTTTTCTTCAATACTGATGGATATGCGGTCCACATCTTCGGGATGAATCAGTTTTTTCCAGGAAGATATGGGTTGCGAGCCCGCGCTATATGGGTAACCGAAAAGGCGGTAATAGCTGATGTTGTAATAAATTTCATTGGAAACAAGATCCCAGTCCCAGATGGCATCAGAAGTTGCTTTGCTCACGTAACTGTACCTGTCGTTGCTGATCTTAAGGTCCTCAATGTATTTCTTTCTTTCAAAGCTGTAAGAGATGCTTTTTTCCAGCATGGAGCCGTTGATCTCTCCTTTCACAAGGTAATCCTGCACGCCAAGCCCCAGTGTATCGATGCCAAAATTTTTGTTGGCGAAACCAGTGAGTACGATTACCGGGATATTTTCCGCGAAGCTGATCATTTCTTTGATGGACTCCATTCCGCTGCTATCCGGAAGGGAAAGGTCCAGCAGGATGAGGTCCACGGAAACCTTTTTTACCTGCAGGCGGGCTTCTGCAAGCGTAAAAGCCTGTACAATATTGAAATGGGGATGGAATTCACGCAGGTATTCCCGGACGAGGAAAAAATCGCCCGGATTATCTTCTACAACAAGGATATGCAGGTTATCTGGCAGCATTACGGCAACAATTAGTGGGTGGGCAATTTTACCAGTGATATCCAGAAATGCTCAATCGATCCTATAACGTCCATGAATTTGTTGAAATCTACGGGTTTGGTGATGTAACAATTGGCGTAGGATGCATAAGCGCTCTGAATATCATTCCTGGAAGATGATGTAGTGAGCATGACCACGGGAATTGTTTTCAATGATTCGGATTGTTTGATGTAACTGAGTACTTCCAGTCCATCAATGCGGGGCAGGTTAATATCGAGCAGAATGAGGTCGGGTGTAATGGCATCGGCATAGCCTTCTTTTTTGTCGAGATAGAAGATCGCCTGTTCACCATCGCGCACCACGTTCACGGAATTTTTTATACGTCCCTCTTTCAGGGCCTCAAGGGTGAGTATCACATCGCCTTCATTGTCTTCTACCAGTAATATCTTTATTTCATCCGTGTGCATGGAACAAGGTTTTATTTTCTGATACTGAAATAGAATTTACTTCCTGAAGGCGTATTGGGTTCCACCCATATTTTCCCGCCGTGTTTTTCCACGATCTTTCTGGCAATGGCCAGTCCGATCCCTGTTCCCTCGTATTCGCTGCTGTTGTGGAGCCGTTGAAAGATAATAAATATTTTTTCCGCGAATCGTGGATCAACGCCAATTCCGTTGTCTTCCACGCAAAATATCCATTCTCCTGGCAATTCTTTGCTATATATCAAAATTTTCGGTGCTGCTTCTCCGTGGTATTTGAGCGCATTGCCCACCAGGTTCTGCACCACCTGCTTCATCTGTGTGGCATTCCCCTTAACAATGGGAAGTTGTTGTGCGTGTAAATCTGCATTCAATTCCTGAATGGTGTTGGTGAAATAATTTTTCACCTCGCTGAACACCTGGTTCATGTCAACAAACGTATGTTCCTCACTGTTGGTTCCTACCCTTGAATAAGCGAGGAGGTCCAATATCAGTTTTTTCATTCTCTCGGCGCCATCCACCGCGAAGTGAATGTATTGGTGTGCCGTATCATCGAGCTGGTCTTTGTATTTTTTCTGAAGCAGTTGAAGAAAACTGCTCACCATGCGTAAAGGTTCCTGAAGATCATGGGAGGCCACATAAGCGAAGCGTTCCAGCTCCGCGTTAGAGGCCGCGAGTTCCTTTGCACGGGATTCCAGCCGTTCATTCATCCGGATGTACTCCTGTTCAGCTTTTTTCTTCTCCGTAACATCTTTACCGACGCTGAAAATAAGTCCTTCGCTTTCCAGCGAGGTGGAGGTCCATGCGAACCAGCGGTAATCACCGTCTTTTGTACGGAAGCGGTTTTCGAAATAATTGGATTGCACACCGCCTGCCAGTTCCTCCACCAGCACTTCGGTGGCCTTCAGGTCATCGGGATGAATCATATCATAATACGACACGGTCAGCACCTCTTTCATGGTAAACCCCAGTATTCTCGGGAAAGACGCGTTGAGTATTTTAAAATAGCCATCCGTTCCCGCAATAGAGAATACGTCAGGAGAAATTTCAAAGAACCTGTTGAGACGGTCCTCCGCATCTTTCCGCCTGATCTCATTGCCCGTATGAAAAAGGATAGAAACCGGGATTGTGTTTCCGGGCTTATGTTCCTGCTTCTGGAAAAACACCAGCACTGCTGTAGTATCGCCCATGTTTACGATAGGAATGGCCTCTGCGGTAGCAAAGTCATTGGTTTTAGCGAATGCTTTTCGCTTGAAAAGCGCATCCCGCTGCAGGTCTGATACATAAATGACCTGCTGTTCCGCCCAGCAGGCGCCCGGCAGCCCCTTGCCTTTTTCAAAGGAAAGCATTGGCCCTTCTTCTATGCAGTGTGCGCTTGCCTTCCGCAACAAAGCAGACCCATCAATATTGCTGATCCATATTTCCGCCGCATCCCGCTTGTATTCTCTGCAAAGCAGTTGCAGCAGGTGATTGAGCGCATCGGACAGCAACTGATTATTGGTGAAGATGGAAGAAATGCCCAGGGCGATCTCCTGTTCATATACACGTTCCACTTCCTGGCTCACATCCTTTGTATTGATGAGGGCGCCGAAAATAGTCCCGTCTTTTTCGAAGGCCGGCCTTGATGAAATGGAAAATGTCTTTCTCAGTCCGTTAAGCGTGTGTGCCGTAACCTGGTAGCTGACCTGCTCCCCACGAAATACGCGCGCATACACCTCCCGGATAAAAGGCAACCGATCGGGTTTGGTGAAATGGAACATAGAGATTCCTGCCGACACTTCTTTGGAAAAAATTTCTTTGATTCTATCCACTCCGGCCTTATTGATGGCCACAATATTGAATGCCTGGTCTATAAGTACAAAGCCTTCGTCCGTATTATCCAATAAAAGATCATACAGTTTCGCTTTATCATGAGAATAAGGTGCGTTTTCCAGAAGCATTCGCAGAAGGTTGGTTGACGAGGACTGTATTCAAGTTAGGAAAAAATACTGAAACGGCGGGCATCACGCTTAATATTTTCATAACACGGTACAGTATAAATAACGGGGCAAATTCGTGTCTTTTAACCGGAAATATTTCCGGAAAAAGAACATATACAATGGTGCAGGGGATAGATGAGCTTTTATGGGATGCTGTTCAGCAAAGCGATCACCGTTCGTACGAGATCCTTTTCGTGAAATATTTTCCGGAGCTGCGCGATCATGCGCACCATTACTGCGGCCACTACGAAGAAGCAGAAGAGATTGCTTCCGATGTATTGCACCAATTGTGGCTGAAAAGAAACACATTGGAGCTGCATACCGGTTTGAAAGGTTACCTGCTTACCGCCGCACGCAATGCATCTTTCAACATACTGCGCAAAAAGATCGGCCTGGCGGAGGAACTCACGGAGATGACCACCGCAAAAGAGCATTCTTCGATGGGCATTCCTGAATCGCGTCTGCTGGTGAAAGATATGGAAGAAACCCTGCGGCTCGCCATGGAAAAATTACCGGTACGGCAACGTGAAATATTCCGGCTGAACCGACTACAGGACTACTCCGTCCCTGAAATAGCGACCATGCTGGGCATTACGGAAGGCACCGTTCAGGTGCAATTGCACAAGGCCGTAAAAAAAATGAAGTCGCTTTTTTATACCTCCCGTTATCCTTCCCGAAAAAACCTTTTCGTATGAAAAATATGCCGTCCCGGTTCAACTGGGACATTCTTTACAGGCGTCTTTCCGGGGAACGCTCTGCCGGGCTGCAACGCGCATGGGAAGCCTGCGTGCGGCAATCTCCGGAATACGAACAACTCTTCCAGGAACTGTACCCGCACTTTCAACAGGCCGATCACTCTGAAAC
>CAMLPA010000334.1 GCA_946481605.1 uncultured Flavihumibacter sp.
TCACGGAACATAAAATATTTGTGCCCGGTATAAGCGAGATAAGTACTTAACGCTTCAAAATCTTCGATCAGTTTTTCCTTGTCGTAAGGAATCTTCAATGTATCGAGGAAGTAATATTTGAAATAAAGCAGGTCGGCCATGATCGCCTGTTTCCCGAACTCGCGGGAGGTGATGCACATGGAATAATCGAAATCCTTTTCTCCCAATATCTGCATCCTGGCAAGTGCTGAAAGGCTTTTCCTGAAGAGTTCATATACATTGGAACTGTATTTCTCCTCTTCAATCTTATCCAGCAGTGAAACTGTCCCGAGGTCTTCGAGCAGGTAAATGTCTCGTCTTTTATTCACGGCCAGCACTTCGGGAAGCGGGGCGTTAATGTTCCTGAAATGGTCTGTGAAATACAGAAAGGTATTGTTTTCCCTGATGTGCAGGTTGTGGCAGGCGATACAGGTTCCTGCTTCCCCATGTACGCGGAAATACCGCCTGTCTGAACCGGAAGGCGGTAACACCTCAATAGACACGGGCACTTCTCCTTTACAGGATTGAAAGAGTTCTTTTATGTCAGCTATGATATTTTCCATTCATCCGTTTTGGTGCTCAAAAGTAGGAAGAACGGCGCAACCATCTATACAGTATTTTCACCTATGGATTCATTCGTTTGAACGGGCTGTAGTTTTATTGTTCTGTTCCATTCATAAGCGGCCTGGATCAGCTCTTCCAGGCGCTCATAAAAAAACAGCAGATTAGCCCTGCTTTTCGCGTGCTGAAAAAGTGGATGCTCGGCGCCCAGCACGGCTGACAACCAGTTCCAAAGCAGTTCCCTTGTATCATCGGGATGGAAATCATCGAAAAAAGCATTCACCACCTGCTGGTGTTCGTTCCAGCGGATTTCGTTCACCGGACAGGCATATCCCTGCCCCTGATCAGCAGCCTTGTTCATCGCGCTCATACAGATAGAGGTTTGGTTAACACGTTGGCGGAACAAGCAATTGCCGGAAGACCAGTTTTTTAACTGAACGGATCCATGTTTTTTCACCTACATATTGCGCCGGTATTGTCCACCCACTTCATACAAAGCATGGGTGATCTGCCCCAACGAACAGTATTTCACCGTATCCATCAGCACATCGAACAGGTTGTTTTCCTGCACGGCGGCCGCTTTCAGCAGTTGCAGTTTTTGTTCCGAAATACTTGCATTCCTGTGGTGGAAAGAGCGCAGGTTGTTGATCTGACGCTCCTTTTCTGCTTCGGAGCTACGGATCACTTCGTTGGGAATTGTGGTGGGACTTCCCTTTTTATTAAAAAAAGTATTCACGCCAATAATAGGCATTTCTCCTGAATGTTTCAACATTTCATAATGCAAACTTTCTTCCTGAATTTTATTGCGCTGGTACATACGTTCCATGGCACCGAGTACGCCACCTCTGTCTGAAATCCGCTCAAACTCAAGCAGTACGGCCTCTTCAACAAGGTCCGTCAATTCTTCGATGAGGAAAGAACCCTGGATAAAATTCTCCGTTTTCGCGGTACCCAGTTCGCGGTTGATGATCAATTGTATCGCCATGGCCCTGCGCACACTTTCTTCCGTAGGCGTGGTAATGGCTTCATCGTAAGCATTGGTATGAAGGCTGTTGCAGTTGTCATAAATGGCGTAAAGCGCCTGTAACGTAGTCCTTATATCGTTGAAATCAATTTCCTGCGCATGTAGGCTTCTTCCGCTGGTCTGAATATGGTACTTCAACTTCTGGCTCCGGTCGTTCCCCTTGTACAATCCTTTGATGGCCTTGGCCCAGATCCTTCTTGCCACCCGACCGATCACACTGTATTCAGGGTCCATTCCATTGGAGAAGAAGAAGGAAAGATTGGGCGCAAAGGCATCGATGTGCATGCCACGGCTCAGGTAATATTCCACATAGGTGAATCCATTGGACAGCGTAAAGGCCAGTTGCGTAATGGGGTTTGCACCCGCTTCCGCGATGTGGTAACCGCTGATCGAGACACTGTAGAAATTACGGACCTCATGCTGTATAAAATACGATTGCACATCGCCCATTAAACGAAGCGCGAACTCTGTGCTGAAGATGCAGGTATTCTGTGCCTGGTCTTCTTTCAGGATATCAGCCTGAACAGTGCCGCGCACTTGTGATAGGGTTCTTTTCCGGATTTCATTGTACACTTCAGAAGGCAGTACCTCGTCGCCTGAAAGTCCCAGTAAAGCAGGTGTTTCCGTTACGCCCTGGACTGCGCCGCTGTTGTGGTATACAGGTCGTTCCAAACTGGCGCCATATTTCCTTTCATAGGCTTCCTCCACTAAATGCTGTAATCCGTTTTCCTGGATATATTTTTCACATTGCTGATCTATGGCAGTATTAAGGAAGAAAGCCAGCAGCATGGGCGCGGGCCCGTTGATGGTCATACTTACCGAGGTCTTTGGATCACAAAGATCAAATCCCGCGTATAGTTTTTTGGCGTCGTCCACTGTAGCGATACTCACACCCGCGTTGCCGATCTTTCCAAAAATATCGGGGCGATGGTCGGGGTCTTCTCCGTACAATGTAACGGAATCGAATGCGGTAGACAATCTTTTGGCCGGCTGATCCGAAGATAAATAATGGAACCGTTTATTGGTCCGTTCCGGACCGCCTTCTCCCGCGAACATCCTGGTAGGATCTTCTTCCGCTCTTTTCAGTGGAAAAACACCTGCGGTATAGGGGAATTCACCGGGCAGGTTTTCCTGGAGTTGCCATTTCAGCAGATCACCCCAGTCATTGTACTTTGGCAACACCACGCGCGGTACCCGCGTTCCGCTCAATGAAGTGGTGGTAAGCGGTTGTTTGAAAACCTTCTCCCGTACCTGGTATTCAAAATAATCCCCGGCATATTGTTGGACAAGTTTCGGCCATGCTTCCAATAGTTTCAGGTTAGAAGGTTCCAACTGCTTCAACAATTCTTCCCTGATTGCTTTAACACCATCCTTAACCGCCTCATCCTTTACCAGCGCCATCGTTCCTTCGAGCTGATACAACTGAGAGGCCAGCGCAGCCTGTTCTTTCACCCAATTGTCGTAGTTCCTGTTGTGCTCTGCGATCTCGGAGAGATAGCGCACTCTTTTCGCCGGAATGATGTGTGGATGCGTTTCTACTGCATGCGCGGCTTCGTCCGTGATTTCACCAAATACCACACCCGTTTTTTCACCGATCAGCGTTATGAGTTTTGCGAATAACCTGTTCACGCCCGCATCGTTAAATTGCGCTGCGATCGTACCGATTACCGGAATTGTTTCATCTTTCGCGGTAAAAAGCTGGTGGTTGCGTTTATATTGTTTTCTAACCTCCATCAATGCATCCAACGCGCCATTCTTATCAAATTTATTGATGGCGATCACATCGGCGTAATCCAGCATATTTATCTTTTCCAACTGGCTGGCTGCGCCATATTCAGGCGTCATCACATACAGACTCAGGTCACAGAAATCCAGGATAGACGCATCACTCTGTCCCACTCCGGCGCTTTCCAGTACGATCATATCGAATGCGGCGGCACGGCAGATATTGATGGCATCCTGCACCGAAGCGCTGAGCGCCACGTCACTCTCTCTTGTGGCGAGTGAGCGCATGTAGGCGCGCGGGGAATGAATACTGTTCATTCGGATCCTGTCGCCCAGCAAAGCGCCGCCCGTTTTTTTCCGGGACGGATCTACGGAGATTACCGCAATCGTTTTGTCGGGAAACCCATGCAGGAAGCGGCGTACGAGTTCATCAGTCACGGAAGATTTTCCTGCTCCGCCGGTACCTGTGATCCCCAAAACTGGAATCGTTCCTTTTGGAGTGGTCGCCGATGCGGGCAAATCGTTTTCACGGATGCCCAGTTCGGCCATCGTTATGGCCCTGGCAATTTTTCGGATATCTTTTACTTCATTTAAAACGGCGCTGTGCTCCCAGGCTTGTTCCGCTTCCCAGAATCCATCGCGCTGCACCTTATCTTCCTCCTCTCCCATTTCCACTACAACTTTCTTCGCTTTACTGTACTGCTGCGGCTTTGAAAGTTCAATCACCTCTTCAATCATTCCTTCCAGCCCCATCTTCCGCCCATCATCGGGAGAATAAATTTTTGTGATACCGTAAGCATGAAGTTCATCGATTTCTTCGGGAAGAATCGTTCCGCCACCGCCACCAAAAATCCGGATATGCCCACAGCCCTGCTGATCGAGGAGGTCCTTCATGTATTTAAAGAACTCCAGGTGCCCACCCTGGTAACTTGTAATGGCGATGCCATGCGCATCTTCTTCCATGGCAGCTTCCACAATCTCGGCTACGGAGCGATTGTGTCCGAGGTGAATAATTTCCGCGCCTTTCATCTGCATGATCCTGCGCATGATATTGATGGCGGCATCATGTCCGTCGAACAAAGCTGCTGCTGTAACGATCCTGATCTTTTCTTCTTCGATGCGTTTCATACCTGGCAATTCATATTAATGAAATGTAAAAATAGGACAAAAAACTAATGACTGTTAGCATTACCTTCCCGCAAAAATTTCATAGCCTATTCAAAATGTTCTAAGTTTAGTTTGCTGAA
>CAMLPA010000335.1 GCA_946481605.1 uncultured Flavihumibacter sp.
CGTTATGTGGCCACACATCCCATGTGGGGAACAGAATACAGTGGGCCAGAAGCCGCGGTGAGCGGAGCTTTCAGTAAAAAGGCCACCGTCATCTGCAACAAAAGCGAAACGGATGCAGACGCCGTTGAAATGGTGGAACAACTGTATGGCGCACTGGGCATGCACCTGGTGTATATGGAAGCCAATGCGCACGATACGCACGTGGCTTATGTGAGCCATATTTCACATATCACTTCCTTCGCCCTGGCCAATACGGTACTGGAGAAGGAAAGGGAAGAAGACGCCATCTTCGAACTCGCCAGCGGTGGTTTTGAAAGTACGGTGCGGCTCGCGAAAAGCAACCCCGATATGTGGGTGCCCATTTTCCAGCAGAACCGGGATAACGTACTGGATGTGCTGAACGAACACATCTCACAACTCAGGAAATTCAAGGCATGTCTTGAAAAAGAGAACTGGGATTACCTGAAAGAACTGATAGAAGGAGCAAACGGCATCAGGAAGATCGTGGACAGGAAATTTTGAGGTGTATCCAAAATTCAAAATTCCCTATCCCCCTTAAAAAAGGTACCTTTGCGCAAATTTTAATATATGATCACATTTGAAGGGTTGGGGCTGGATGCAAGGCTCGTACAGGCTACGGACGCACTTGGATTCCAAAACCCGACACCCATCCAGGAGAAGGCTATTCCGGTTTTATTGAGCGGAACGAAGGACCTGGTTGGTTTGGCACAAACAGGAACGGGTAAAACGGCGGCATTCGGCCTCCCCCTGCTGCATCTGATAGATGCACAAAAAAAACATCCGCAGGCATTGGTGGTTTGTCCCACCAGGGAACTCTGCCTGCAGATCGTGAAGGAACTGGAGCTCTTTAAAAAATTCATGGCCGGCGTGCATGTGGCAGCCGTATATGGGGGAACTTCCATCGGACAACAAATCCGCGACCTGAAAAGAGGCGCGCACATTGTAGTGGCCACACCCGGTCGATTGATAGACCTGATTGAAAGGAAAGCGATAAACCTTGAAGAAATTCAATACGTGATCCTGGATGAAGCGGATGAAATGCTGAACATGGGCTTCCAGGACGATATCGAATTCATCCTGAAAAATACGCCCAACAGGGAAAGTACCTGGTTGTTCAGCGCAACCATGCCACCTGAAATCAGAAGGGTAAGCAAGAAGTACATGGATAATCCCGTGGAAGTGCAGGTAGGTAAAGTGAATACCGCTAACGTGAACATCGATCACCAGTATTTCGTAACGAATGCACAACACCGTTATGAAACCCTGAAAAGGCTGATCGATTTCAACCCGGGCATTTATGGCATCATCTTCACCCGTACAAAGGCCGATGCACAGGAAATCGCAGAACGCCTCACGAGAGAAGGTTATGATATCGATGCATTGCATGGAGATCTTACCCAGCAGCAACGCGATAAAGTAATGGGCCAGTTCAGGGACAAAAGCCTGCAACTGCTGATCGCGACCGACGTTGCGGCAAGAGGCATCGACGTGAAAGAAATTTCACACGTGATCAACTACGAACTGCCTGATGACATCGAAGTGTACACACACCGCAGTGGCAGAACCGGAAGGGCAGGACATACAGGGGTTTGTATCTCTATCGTGCACTCCCGCGAAGTGGGAAAGATCAGGCAGATTGAAAGGATCGTGCAGGCACAGTTCCATAAAATGGAAATCCCTACCGGGAAAGATGTATGCCGCAAACAGTTCTTCTATTTCATGGACAAACTCCTGCAAACCGATATCAGTCATGGAGATTATGAAACTTATGTTCCCATGCTGGAAGAGAAGTTCGCCGATGTATCCAAAGAAGATGTATTGAAGCGCGTGGCTGCCATGGAGTTCGACCGCTTCCTCAAATACTATGAGAATGCCGAGGACCTGAACGTGCGCGCACGTGAAAGAGATTTTGGCGGAAGAGAACGTGCAGGCGACCGGTTCGACAATAGCAGGAAAAGAGATACCCGTGGCCGCGAATTTGGTGGCAATGGCGATTATGCCCGCCTGTTCGTGAACCTCGGTACCAAAGACGGATTCTACAAAGCAAGTTTCCTCCAGTTCATCCTGGATATGAGCGACCTGAAAAAGCAGGTGCTGGGAAGGATTGATATGAAAGAGATGAACAGTTGGGTGGAAGTGGAGAAATCGTTCAGTGAAAAGATGATCCGTGCCATCGACGGGAAGACCTACCGTGGCCGCCGCATCCGGATGAACGATGCTAACAGCCGATAAATTACAATTCACAAATATATGCAAGCAACAGCAACACAAGCGACCGACCTCACACAGTTACTCAAAAAACGCCCCCTGGTGATCTCAGGACCCTGCAGCGCCGAAACGGAAGAGCAGGTGCTGGAAACCGCCACCAGGCTGGCAGCCACCGGGAAAGTGGACATGCTCCGCGCCGGTATCTGGAAACCCCGTACACGCCCCGGAAGTTTTGAAGGGATCGGTACCAAAGGGCTTCCCTGGCTGCAACAGGCCAAAAAACTTACCGGCCTCCCCACCACTGTGGAAGTGGCTACCGGTAAGCAGGTGGAAGATGCCCTCCACTTTGGCGTGGACGTACTGTGGGTAGGCGCCCGTACCACCGTGAACCCCTTCAGCGTGCAGGAAGTGGCCGATGCGCTCCGTGGCTCCAACGTGCCCGTGCTCATCAAAAACCCCATTAACCCTGATCTGGAACTGTGGACAGGTGCCGTGGAAAGGATCGCCAAGGCAGGCATCTCCACCATCGGACTCATCCATCGCGGCTTCAGCGCTTACGGTAATACCGAATACCGCAACGCACCCATGTGGCATATGGCCATTGAAATGAAACGCCGTAACCCGGAACTGATGATGGTGTGCGACCCCTCCCACATCTGCGGCAGAAGGGATATCCTGCTGGATGTTGCACAAAAAGCGATAGACCTCGACTTCGATGGCCTCATGATCGAAAGCCATATCGACCCTGATAATGCATGGAGCGATGCCAAACAGCAGATCACGCCGGAGAAACTGGCAGACATGCTCGGCGAAATCAAATGGCGCCACGAAACCACCACTGAAAAAGAATTCATCACCAACCTGGAAAAGCTACGCGAGCAGATCAACCATATTGATGATGAACTGATGCAGTTGCTGGGACAAAGGATGAAGATCGCCGATAAGATCGGTACTTATAAAAAAGAGAACAACATCACCATCCTCCAAACCAATCGTTGGAACGAAATTCTGGAAAGGGCCGCCAATAAAGGCGAAAAACTTGGCCTGAGCCGCGAGTTCATCACCAAGTACTTCGATGCCGTTCACATGGAAAGCATCAACCGCCAGAACAAAATCATGAACGACTAGTTAAGGATGGAAAAAAAGACGATTCAATTTTCCCGCGCCACCACCAGTTTCTACTTCTCCGGAAGTTTTACCGACCTGGAAAAACTGACTTCGAGGAACAATACGATCCTGCTTACAGACGAGAACATTTTCGCCGCACACGGTAAAAAGTTCAAAGACTGGAACACGATTGTGCTGAAAGCCGGTGAACAATATAAGGTACAGGCAACGGTGGATTCCGTGATCGACCAGATGATCGCGATGAAAGCCGACCGTACCACCACATTGGTAGGAATAGGCGGTGGCGTGGTAACCGATATGGCCGGCTACATTGCAGGAATTTATATGCGGGGAATACGCTTCGGCTTTCTCCCCGCATCTATTCTCGCAATGGTGGATGCTTCCATTGGTGGAAAAAACGGCATTGATGTTGGCGTGTACAAAAATATGGTGGGCATGATCCGGCAACCGGATTTCCTGCTGTACGATGTAAGTCTGCTCAAAAGTCTGCCCAACGAAGAATGGGTGAACGGAATGGCGGAAGTGATCAAACACGCCGCCATCAAAGATGCACCCATGTTCAAAATGCTGGAGGAAACCAGCTTGCCGACCCTGAAAAAAGACGAGGCGCTGCTCTCAAAACTCATCCGCCGGAACGCGTTGCTGAAAACTAAAGTGGTGCAGGAAGATGAATTTGAAAAAGGGGAGAGAAGGCTGCTGAATTTCGGTCACACCATTGGTCATGCCATAGAAAACATGTATGAACTGAAACACGGCCATGCCGTGGCGATTGGTATGATGGCGGCGGCAGGCATATCGGAGAAACGCACAGGCTTCAAAGAATCGGATCGTCTTTCCAAACTGATCCGTAAATACAGGTTGCCGCACCAACTTGAATTTGATAAAAACAAAGCGCTGGAAATACTGGGGATGGATAAAAAACGGGAAAAGGATACCATGAATTTTGTGTTGCTGCAAAAAACAGGTAAAGCCGCTGTACATCCCATTCCTATGCCCGAATTAAAGGAAATTGTTCTGGCGCTGTAAAACATAGCTACGATGCAGGTTACCATACAACCGGGATCACTTTCCGGAAACCTACGCGCTCCTGCTTCCAAAAGTTCCATGCAACGGGCATGCGCAGCCGCATTGCTCTGCGAAGGAACCACGGAGATACTGAATCCCGGCCATTCCAATGATGATATGGCCGCCATGGATACCATTACCAGACTTGGCGCT
>CAMLPA010000336.1 GCA_946481605.1 uncultured Flavihumibacter sp.
GGGAGTGTCTGAACGAACACCAGATCATCGGGAGCAGTACCGTTGTTCACATAAGTGTTCACCTGTGCTCCATCGTATCTTCTTCTGATGATATTCGCCTGGGCCGATACGTTGCCGGCTACATTGCCAAACGGGAACACCACATAGGCGGTATCCATCACTCCGTTCTTGATGACCCGGTAAAATATGGTCAGGTTTGAATTTGCTTCCGTAAGGTTAAAATACATAAGGCCGTTGGAACTATACGCAGAATCGGTAAGCACCACAAAACCTTTATTGTAGATGTTGAACGCGGAATCGGAGCGGAAAGCATTTGCCGTATCGTAAGCGGCATAAGCTCTTCCAACCAATGTTGTATCCAAACGAATGCGGAGCTGATTCGCGATTTTAGTCGTATCCTTATCCAGAATAACGGTAGCTGAATCATTCAGCGTTCTGATATCCACAACCCCATTTCCAACATTCACCTGCTGTCCGAACATAGGATATTGAACAGTAGTTTTTTCTCCCCGGTAGAATCTTTCTGAAGGATCCACCTGGTACACCCGGATGTGCTGGAGCAGATTTGTATCACCGTAAGCGCCTTTATAAGAAAGGCCGAGTACAACAGAGTCTATGGCAACGATGCTGTCTTTCGCATTCAGGAAAGGATAGCTGCCAAAAGATGCTGGTTTGAACTGCGCCAGAATTGAGGCAGTGGTGGTGCCGAAAAGCGGGTCGGTAAGTACGGTTCCCAACGCATGAACATCGGAAGCGTACACATTCACGCTATCTGGGTAGAAAAAATTCCGGGCTTCCACGGCGAGCGTGGTATCGAACGTATTCACATTGTCCACAACCGGTATAAGGTCGTTTCCGATGGTAGTGGTATCCAGTTTATTGCAGGCCGTGAGAACGAAGGTGGCCATTACAGTACAAGCAAAGAAAGAACGCCAGCGGTTGTTATACTTCACAAACTAATTTTTGATGTAAGAACGGTAGTGAAAAAACTACTTTGCAAGGTCGTTATACAATTGCAAATAGTCTGTTAAATCAGACTCCGCGTTAAAGGGCAATACCTTCTTCCCTTTCACTTTCGAGAATTCATCGAGCAGTTTCTTCTCTATTTTCTCTTCACCAAAGGTAATGGCATCGGCATGTGTGGCACCTCCGCGGAACATGGCGGTGTTGGTGGCTTCCTTAAATGCTTCGAGGTCTTTATCTTTCAGCGCGCCGTTCAGATTTGCTTTCTTTACGAAATCTTCTCCCAGCGATTCTTTGAAGGTATTCTGACCAATAGTAAACACCACTTTGCTGTGGCTGAAAACGGGTTCTTTTTTATAGATCGTTTTGAGGTACAATGGAATCAATCCGCTCATCCAGCCGCTGCAATGGATAATATCTGGTGGCCAGCCGAATTTCTTCACGGTTTCCAGGGCTCCTTTGCAGAAGAAAACAGTTCTGAGGTCGTTGTCTTCGAACCATTCTTCGTTATCGTCGTGGAAAATATGCTTGCGTTTGAAGAGGTCCTCGTTGTCCAGGAAATACACCTGTAAACGGGCATTGGGCAGAGATGCCACCTTGATCTGCAGCGGGAAATCATCATTATCAACCGCTACGTTGATTCCCGACAATCTTACCACTTCATGCAGGCGGTGCCTTCTTTCATTTACCACTCCGAAACGGGGCATAATGCACCTTACCTCCAGGTTATTGTCGTTCGATTTGATGGCCAGTTTATTGACCAGTTCCGCGAACTCAGTCAATTCCAGGTACGGAGACATTTCGTTGGCAATGAATAAAATTCTTTTCTTTGCTGACATTATTGGACGCGATTTGTTTGGAACCTCTAAAATTTAGTGGGCAAAGGTACGATTTTTATTCAAATCAGCCGAACTTGCCGCTTTCTATCATTTTTCAACGCTAACCGTATGATCATTTTCAGAACGATCCTCCCCTACCGGAAATGGCTCCGGGAACAACGCGGCCAGGGTAAATCCATTGGTTTTGTTCCCACGATGGGCGCCCTTCACGAAGGTCACCTTTCCCTGCTTCGTTCCGCGGGAAACAACGGTCAAACAACGGTTTGCAGCATTTTCGTAAACCCTACCCAGTTCAACGATCCCAACGATTTCAAACTATACCCGGTTACTACTGATAGTGATATTCAGCAACTTATTTCCATTGGTACGGATGTGTTGTTCCTGCCTTCAGTTGATGAAATGTACCCGGAAGGCCCCGTTCCGAAAGCAACTTTTGAACTCGGAAACCTCGAAAACATCTTTGAAGGCGCTTTCCGGCCGGGCCATTTTCAGGGCGTTTGCCAGGTGGTGAGCAGGTTGCTCGATATTGTAGAGCCTGATCATATATATATGGGACAGAAAGATTACCAGCAATGTATGGTGATCGCCCGTTTGCTGGAATTGAAGCAAAGCGCCACGCTGCTGAAAATCATGCCCACGCTCCGGGAAACTTCCGGACTCGCCATGAGCAGCCGCAACATGCGCCTTTCCGATGAAGAGCGTGAAAAAGCCACCGCCATCTGGAAGACTATGAATGAAATGGCAGAGGCACTTGATGCCCACTCCATCCCCTCGCTTGAAAAGGAGGCCGAACAAAAACTACTGGCCGCCGGTTTTGATAAAGTGGATTATTGCACGCCCGCAGATGCCATTACGCTCGGCCCCTGGGAGCCTGGGAAAGATGCCGTGATCCTTTGCGCCGCCTTTATGGGCAAGGTGCGGCTCATCGATAATTTATTGGTACACGCCTGATCTATTTTTACCCTAATTTTGCGCCATTATGCAAATTGAAGTGCTCAAATCAAAGGTGCACCGCGCGGTGATCACCGAAGCTAACCTCCATTATGTGGGAAGTCTTACGCTAGACGAAGACCTCATGGAAGCCGCCAATATGATCGAAAATGAAAAGATCC
Organism: uncultured Flavihumibacter sp.; assembly: GCA_946481605.1. The sequence continues at coordinate 2,915 of CAMLPA010000336.1, forward strand.
AGGTGGTGAACGTGAACAACGGTTCCCGGCTCGAAACCTATCTCATCAAAGGCAAACGCGGTTCAGGTGTGGTCTGTTTGAACGGACCTGCAGCCCGCCAGGGAGCCGTAGGCGACACCGTGGTCATTATTTCCTACGCTACCATGGATTTTGAGGCCGCAAAAACTTTTAAGCCCTCCGTGGTTTTCCCTAAAGAAGGCAATAAATTGTAGTTTCAGGCTGTTATTGGTATTGCATCCTGATTAACCTTGACCGAAACTTTACTTTATGAACAAAAAATTACGCAGTCTTTTACAGTATATCATTTTTCTCGGACTGGGTATTTTTTTGATCTGGCTTACCACGCGCGGACTCGATGAAGCGCAGGTGGAACAGTTAAAGTCATCCTTATCAGGTGCCCGCTACTGGTTGCTGGTGCCGGTGCTGCTGGCGTTGCTGGTGAGCCACTGGAGCCGCGCCGTAAGGTGGAAAATTCTGATGCAGCCACTCGGTTACCAGCCCCGTACTTCCAATACTTTTCTCGCGGTGATGGTGGGCTATCTCGCCAACCTGGCCGTTCCAAGGCTGGGTGAAGTGCTGAAATGCACGCTGCTCGCACGTTATGAAAAAGTGCCCGCAGATAAACTGATCGGCACAATTGTGGCCGAACGCGCCTTTGACATGATTTGCCTGCTCATCGTTTTTGCCCTTACTATTTTTACGCAGGTAGATACGATCGGGGCTTTTGCCCAGGAACAGTTGAACATCGCAGGAGCAGGCGCTTCCATAGGTGTGAAATTGCTGATACTGGCCGCTGTTGGCGGAGCTGCTTTTTTCGTGGGGAAATTCCTGCTGAAGAAATTCAGCCATATTGGTATTGTTCAAAAGGTCAATGCCGTGGTGAAAGGCATCTGGCAGGGACTTACCAGTGTACGTTTTGTAAAAAAGAAAGGACTCTTTTTCTTTCATACCTTTTTCATCTGGTTTCTTTACCTGATGAGCATCAGGGTGGGTTTCTACGCTATGGAAAGCACGGAAAACCTTGGTATACCGGAAGCATTATCCATACTTTCCTTCGGAAGTGTCGCTATGATTGTAACGCAGGGCGGCATCGGTGCCTACCAGTTCCTAATCCAGAAAGTGATGGTCGTGTATAAACTGGATGCTGTGGAGGGATTGGCCTTCGGATGGTTGTTGTGGGGCGCTCAAACATTCATCATTCTGCTGGCCGGACTTGTTTGTCTGGGCCTTCTTCCTTACATCAACAGAAGCAATAAACCTGTGGTAAAAACCGATCCCGCAGCAGGAGACAGGCTCAATTAACGGTACATTCTTTCAATCTCCATTACGATGGATTCAATTTCCGCATCCTCACCGCCCGAAGCCGCGTTGTAAGGTTGCTTCATACTGCTGTTGAAAAAGAAAGCTACTGTTTGGTAAAAGCGTGCAGTTACGCCGCCCCTGTATTCCTTCACCAGTTCGTAACAGTTGTTGCCCGTCTGCCGGTTGATGAGTTTCATCAATACCCTGCCCTGGTACACGGAAAGATTGGTGAGGGGATCGGAGAATTCCTTTTTTAACTGGGCCTCGCGGGTGCGGAGGAATTCTTTTCTTTCAGCCTTGTTTTTTATGCCTGCCAACTGGCGGTTGATGTCATTGATAATATAACCGGCTCTTCTGGC
>CAMLPA010000337.1 GCA_946481605.1 uncultured Flavihumibacter sp.
CGCAAAAGAATGGAAGCGGTGGAAAACGGAGAGGCCGATAACGACCAGCTTTGGGTGAACGAATTCCTCGAAACCGAAGTGCATCCCTTCCTCGTACACATCAGGCATTCCCATCCCGAAACAGAAGAGCTGGTCAATAAATATTTCTCCGCCATTGATGATTCCACCGGCGTAGTATATGAAAACCGCCGTAGGCTCGAAGCCTCCATGCGCCTGGTGAACGAAACCGTGAGTGCCCAACTGGATGTACTGAGTTCCGATTTGCAACAGCAGTTCCCGTTCTATTTCGAAAAGTTCAGAACAGATGGCGTGGAATACGATGTGTACATCGGCCAATCGCTTTCCCCGGATAAAACGTTCAACAACATCTACCTTAAAAACCTGCGGTTGTGGCAGCTCGATTCCATGGCGGCCATCGCCCGGAAAACGCATGCGTTGCTCCCGGAAATGGCGGTGCCTTTGCGGACCACGCAACTCATCTTCGTACACAGCCATCCCATCGACATCTCGTTCCGCAACGATGAGCGCCGTTTTGATGTGGAAGGCACCTACAATATCCGTTACCACATCATCAAAAAAAGGATCGACAAGGTATGCATCCGCAACACGAATGAGCGGTTGACCCAACCGGGTAAAATCGCCATCGTTTATTTCAACCAGAAAGAAGCCGCGGAATATATTTCGTATATCCATTACCTGCAGGAGCAGGGCGTATTGCTGAACGATCTTGAAGAATTGGAGCTGGAAGAATTGCAGGGCGTATCAGGCTTACACGCCATCAGGGTGGGGGTGAACCTCGCTTACGGAAGTGTGGAAAAAAACAGAAAGGAAAATAAAATCACAGGATTTGCATGAGAAAATCCCTTGCACTCGCTTTAGTTTTTGTTGGAAACTTATGGGCGCAAACAACATCCGCGCAGGATACCATGATAGTACAGGATCCGGTGCGCGTGCCGCTCGATTCTGTAGTTGACATAACTGACACCATTCCCGTTCAGCAGGAATACCTGCGGTTGAACTGGGATTACGTTAAAACCATTCCGCAGGGATTCTTATACACGGTAAAACAACCTTTCCATTGGAAGGGCAAAGACTGGAAACGTGCGGGCATTGCAGGGCTCGCCATTGGCACCACGCTGGTATTCGATTACGAGATCAAGAAATTTGCCCAGGCCAACCGGACACAGTTCAGCAACGAAGTGGCCCGCTTTGTGGAACCCTTCGGCAACAACTATTTCCCGTTCATTATGATGGGCATGCTCGCCGCGGGTAAAATAACAAAGGACAGGAAAATGGAACACGCGTCTTTGATGGGTGCCCGTTCCCTGCTCGTATCTACGGCCGTGTATACTACTTTCAAAGGCTTTACACGACGCAACCGTCCGGCGCATACCGATAACCCCTTTGACTTCCACACGCCCTTTAAAAAGGAATATACTTCGTTTCCTTCCGGGCATACGAATACGGCCATTTCAGTGGCCACGGCGCTGGCATTGGAATACAAACATATTAAATGGGTACCGGTAGCCTGTTATTCCATTGCTGGTTTAACGGCAGTTTCCCGTATCTACGACAACCGCCACTGGGCCAGCGATGTACTGGTTGGCGGATTGATGGGGCATTTCATTACCCGTGGCTTATATTATTGGGAACAGAAAAGAATGCAGCAGAAAGCGCCCAAAACACCACCAGCGCTGTAATTACACCAACACAAAGGGCAGCGTTTCCACCTCTTTTCCGTTCACCACGATCCCCAATTGGTGCGCGCCTTTATGGTGCTTACGCGTGGTGAGGTCGCGGAAACTGAGCTTCCTTTTGAACGTATATTGTTTACCGGGCTCCAGGCTTGTTTGAGCCAGTTGAAATATTTTCCTGCTTTGTGTGCCGTTCGCTTTCATATAGTGTACGGCAAATTCAATGCGAACCGGGGCTGCTTTCTTTTCTTTTAATTCAATGTTGAACGAGAAACTCATTTCTTCCCCGATCTGTACTTTCTTTTTCGACAGTTTGAAGGCAGAAACAGTTGTTTTCAGTTTTCCGCCCCAGCCGAAGAAAGCCAGCGCTTCGGGATCCGCTTTTTTCAAAAGTGTTCTGCTGCCGTGTTTCAGGATCCAGTCTGTTTCGGGAGCGTAGCCCTTCCATTTTCCAATCAGTTCCTTCACCACATCCGGATGGTCCTTCGCGATATCGTTGAGGTTGTTGGCCACACTTTTTCGCACAAACAGTGAACTGTCTGCTTTCAGGTTTTCCAGGATCGGCAAAATGGGGGCGGGGTTCTTTTTTAATGCGGGCAGCGCCATGGCCCAGGGCAACCTCGGGCGGCAGCCCTCACTCGAAAAACGCCGCACATGGTGGTGCGGGTGTTCCGACCATTCCAACATCTTGCGCATCACCATTTCCTGGTCGGCTTTCAGGAAGGGGCGCACGGCAAACTCACAGGAGATGAACTGTGTGATGGTTTCCATGGCGTTTAACGATTCCTCAGGATGCGGCAATCCGAATACTTCAATGAAATCCGGGAATATAAGATCAGCCAGGTGCCCGCCACCGCGGGTGTTGTGGATGCTTTCCAGTGTTTTTGTGAGCGCCTGTACCTGTTGCAGGAAACCGCCTGGAAGATGCTCTGGCAACAATAGTGTTACGTGGCGCATCCTTTCTTTCAGTTCTTTTCCTTCCCAATCGGGAGAAAATACCTGGGAAAGAAATGTTTTTTCACGGAAGGAAGGCACCGTTTTTTTCAGTGCCGAACAGAACAGTGAAAAGTATTGCGTATTGAATGAATCTTTGAGTAGGTTGGACATAGGGCAAATATAAGGGGTTGGGCCTCATTCAATTATTTTCCAATTATTTTCTTTCTGTGGTTTTGTCCCCAATCCCGTAACGCTTTCATTACTTCATATAAAGTTTGAGCGTGTTCCGAAACTTCGTACTCCACTTTCGGCGGAAAGGTGTCATAAACATTTCGAATGACCAGATGATTTGTTTCTAAGTCTTTCAGTTCCTTTGACAACATTTTATCGCTGATACCTTCCACTTCTCTTGCGATTTCTTTAAAACGTTTTGCGCCGCCTGATAACGAAAATAAAATCGGAAGTTTCCAATTCCCGCTCAGTGTTTCCATCGCATCCTTAATGGCACGAATGCCTGCAGGATCACATTTAATTGTTTTTGCCATGGTGTGAAATTACGTTACTAACCAAAAGGTGAGTACTAACCATTGGGTTATTGCTTACCGATGGTTATCAAATGTAGGTAATTTTACAACCTCAAACAAAGCGATAAATAAGATGAACAAAGACAAAAAAATCTATTGGATAATTACCATTATAGCAATGGTGTTAATTGTGCTGCCCTCGTATTTCGCACCCCGTGAATACTTAATTGAGTCCATCCGCAGATTGAACTTTCCTGATTATTTCAACATTGAATTGGATATTCTGAAAATTATCGGAGCTGTAGTAATTCTCATTCCTGCAATTCCTTCAATGTTTAAAGAGTGGTCGTATGTGGGTTTCGGAATCCTTTTGTTATCGGCAAGTTTAGCGCATTGGCTTGTTGATGGAACGGCCAAAGGAATTGCTCCGCTTGTTCCATTTGCAGTTTTGTCGGTGTCGTATTATTATTTCAGAAAGTTGAATTATGCGAAATGAAATGCTGATGGCAATTTTTGCGTTGAGTTGTCTAACGGCTTGTGGCCAGAAAAATGAACAACAGCAAAGTATTCAAACAATAGCTATGGAAAAAGAGCATAAAATGAAAGTGGAAATCTGGTCGGATATTATGTGCCCGTTTTGTTATATCGGGAAACGAAATTTTGAAACGGCATTATCGCAATTCGCAAACAAAGCATTTGTTGAAGTGGAATGGAAAAGTTTCCAACTTGACCCAACAATTCCGGAGGTCCCCCAATATCAGGATGATATGTATAGGTATGTGGCTGAGCGAAAAGGTTTCAGTTACGAACAGTCAAAGAAAATGCACGAGGATTTGGTTCAGTATGCAAAGCGTGTTGGGCTAGAATACAATTTCGATAAAGCGCTTGTTACAAATTCGCTCAAGGGGCACCGGTTGATACAATTTGCAAAAACCAAAGGTTTGGGCGAAAAAGCTGAAGAGCGTTTGTTTTATGCCTACTTCACACAGGGTAAAAATTTGAATGATCGCAACACATTGGTTGACTTGGGCAAAGCAATTGGTTTAACGGAAGTTGATGTCAATGAAGCCCTTTCAAATGCCTTGTATGTTCAGAAGGTATCTAACGATGCACACGAGGCACAAATGTTAGGCGCAAGAGGTGTTCCCTTTTTTGTCGTAGACCGAAAATATGGCATTGCCGGGGCGCAGCAACCAAATGAAATTTTAAATACACTTGAAAAAGCATTTTCCGAATGGAAGAAAGAAAATTTCAATGCTGTAACTATACCCCCACCGCCTCCTCAATAAAAAGCTTCGCCTCTCCCGCAACTACCGGTTTCTTCTTTTTCCCCTTAAACTTCCTGCCCCACCATACCATAAAACCTGTTACCGGTAAACTTGCGCAAATCAAACTTGCGAAAAACGCCAGGA
>CAMLPA010000338.1 GCA_946481605.1 uncultured Flavihumibacter sp.
AGATCAGGCTTAATTTTGCCGGCACCCTGTTCTGGCTCTTTATTTTCTCCGCCTCTATCACAGCCGTACTGATTGAAGAGAACCGGACGAAAGAACTGGAACAAAGGAAAAATCTCGCGGAGAAACTTTCGCTCCAGGCCGATCGTTCCAGCGAAAGACTGCTCAGTATTGCGCTCACCTATATCGATAATTATTTCCTGAGCGCCAATTTCCACCAGTTCCACGATCCTGAAAGCAACCGTGCGCTCAAGGAAAGGCTCATCAATATGAATTTCAGCGGTTACCTCAATAAATACGATACCAAACTTTATACCTACGACGCAGCGGAGCTGCCACTTTATAACGAAGACTCTACATCTTACAATACGCTGAACACTATTCTAACCGTGCAGGGTAAACGCACCAATATACCCGGACTTTTCTACGTGGAAACGGCATTCGATAAATTCAGTTACATCAGCAAAAGAGAAGTGACCGATACTGCCAACCAGACATTGGGCTACCTCTACTTTATTTCCAAACCTAAAAAGTATAAAGGAGAAGCACTTTCCCCCGAACTGTTCAAACAACCCGGCGATTACGACCCGGAATACTCGCCATTTTATTCCTACGCGGTTTACAATAAATATGAACTGGTCAACAATTACAAGGAATACCCCTTCCCCACCCGCCTAGATAAAAAGAACCTGCCGGTGGAAGATATTAAAATCATCAACCGCGGAGATTATGATGAACTCTGGTACAAAGTAGCTTCCGATAAATACGTGGTGATCGCAAGGAAAGTGAATTCGCTGATGGAAGCCATCACATTGTTCGCCTACATTTTCTGTTCCTTCCTCGCACTGGTGGCGATTTTCAGGGTAATATCCCTCACCATGCGCTCCAGGTTCAGGTGGCGCTACCTCCGGGAAATGTGGCAGTTCAACATCCGCACGCAGGTACACAGCACCATCATCTTCATCTCCCTTTTCTCCTTCGTGGTAATCGGCGTGGCCACGATCTCCTTCTTCATCAACCGGTACAACAACAACAACCGCGACAGGTTGAGCCGCGCCATGCAGATAATGGTGAATGAAGTGAAGAACAAAATGAAGGACCACGCGATCTTCGACGATGTGCTGAAACTTTACGAAACCGGCGCCGACGGTCAGCTCGTGGCATTGATCGAAGAGATATCAGAAATACACAACGCCGATGTAAACCTCTATGACCTCGAAGGAAGACTACGCGCTTCCTCCCGGCAAATCGTTTACGACAAAGGTATTCTGAGTGAAAACATCCAGCCTGAAGCCTACTATAAACTGCACGTGCAGAACCAGGTGCAGGTGGTACAGCAGGAGAACATCGGCAAACTGGAATTCCTCAGTATATACGCCCCGGTAAGGGATGAACAGGGAGAACCTTATGCCTACCTGAACATCCCGTATTTCGCTTCTGAAAAAGAATTGAACCAGGAAATTTCCAACTTCCTCGTTACCATCATCAATCTGAATGCATTCATTTTCCTCGTGGCCGGGGTCATCGCGCTGTTCATCGCCAACCGCATCACCCAGTCGTTTTCCCTCATCGCCGATAAAATGCGGGACGTGAACCTGGGAAAAATGAACGAAGAAATCTCCTGGAACCGCGATGATGAAATTGGCGACCTGGTGAAAGAATACAATAAAATGGTGCACAAACTGGAAGAAAGTGCCGTGGCCCTCGCCAAAAGTGAACGGGAAGGCGCCTGGCGGGAAATGGCAAGGCAGGTGGCGCACGAGATCAAGAACCCGCTCACGCCCATGAAACTGAGCATCCAGTACCTGCAGAAAGCTATCGACAACAATTCCGGCAATGTGAAGGAAATGACCCGCAACGTAGCCTCCACCCTTATTGAACAGATCGAACACCTCGCGAAGATCGCCTCCGATTTCTCGCAGTTCGCCAATATCGGGAATCCACGCAAAGAAAGATTCGACTTCCATGAAATGATGGACAAGCTTATCAGTCTTTACCAGACCAACGAAAACCTCGAAGTACGCTGGGAGCCACTGCCAGAAAGAATCTGGGTTTTCCAGGACAAAACCCAGATGAACCGGCTGTTCACCAACCTGCTGCAAAACGCCTGGGAAGCCTGCCAGCACGATGCAAGTTGCCTGGTGGTGATACGCGAAGAAAAAACACGTGGCAATGAATACCTCCGCGTCAGCATTGCCGACAACGGAGAAGGCATCCCCATTGAAATGCAGTCTAAAATATTCACGCCCAACTTCACCACCAAAACCTCGGGTACCGGATTGGGACTGGCGATGTGTAAAAGCATTGCGGAACAGGCCAAAGGAAAGATATGGTTTGAAACCAGCCAGGGAGAAGGCACCGTTTTCCATGTGGAAATTCCACTTGCCGATACCGACACCGAGCTTCCGTAATCGAAATATTTACCGAAATTGTACGCTCAAAAAACAGGCTTTGATGCACCAGATAAACGCCGCCATCATCACCATCGGAGATGAATTACTGATAGGGCAAACGATAGATACAAACAGCGCATGGATCGCCCAGGCGCTGAACCAGATCGGCATTTCCGTTAAAAGACGCGTGGCCGTAGGCGATCAGAAGGAAGCCATCATCCAGGCGCTGGACGAAGAGCAGCGGAACGCCTCTGTGATCCTGCTCACTGGCGGCTTGGGCCCAACAGCGGACGACATCACCAAACCCCTGCTGTGTGAATACTTCGGTGGGAAGATGGTGGTGAATGAAGCAAAACTTGCGCACATCATCCATCTTTTCAGTGAAGTACTGAAAAGACCTATTATAGAACGCAACCTGAAACAAGCCGAAGTGCCGGACGTATGTACCGTGCTGCTCAACGAACGGGGCACCGCGCCAGGCATGTGGTTCGAAAAAGATGGCAAAATATTCGTTTCCATGCCCGGAGTTCCGTTTGAAATGATAGGCATCATGAATGAAGATGTGCTGCCCCGGCTCCGCGAAAAATTCGCGCTTCCCCCGGTAATGCACCGTTCCATTGTAACGGCGGGTATCGGAGAATCATTCCTGGCAGAAAAGATTTCCGGTTTCGAAGCCGGGCTTCCGCCTCACATCAAACTGGCGTACCTCCCCAATTTCGGCATGGTAAAACTGCGTTTATCCACCACCGGGAGTGCGGATAGCAATGCGGAGCAGGAACTGGAAGCGCTGCACCATCAGTTGCAGGAAGCTGTAAAAGACGTGATGGTAGTAGCCGAAGACCTTACCATTCAACAATACATCACCCGCCTGCTCCACGAAAAAGGTGCTACCATGAGTACCGCAGAAAGTTGCACCGGCGGTTACATCGCCCATATTATTACTTCCCTTCCAGGATCATCCCAGGTATACAAAGGTTCCGTGGTTACTTATGCCAATGAGGCCAAAATGAATGTACTGGGCGTAAAACAGGAAACACTCAAAAGCTTCGGTGCGGTGAGCGAACCCACGGTGGATGAAATGGCCAAAGGTGCGCTGCACCTGCTCCAGACCACCTACACCGTTGCAGTATCCGGCATCATGGGCCCCGATGGCGGTTCTCCCGAAAAACCCGTGGGCACCGTATGCATTGCCACCGGCAACGCGGAACGGATTTACACCCAGACCTACCACCTCCGTTACGCCAGGGAAAGAAACATTGAACAAACGGCGGTATTGGCACTTAACCAGTTGAGACGCTTCATTTTAGGACTGGTATAGGCGGTTTCCCCGAATTGGTTACCTTTGCCCCGATTGCTTGCCATAAAAGTGCGACCGGCTTCCCGGCTGCATGTGCTTTTATTGCATCAGATCGTACGCTAAACTAAAACAAACACAAAATCTGACAGTAACATGGCTATGGTTGATCTTGTAATGCCGAAGATGGGTGAAAGTATCATGGAAGCGACTATTCTGAAATGGCACAAAAACCCCGGAGATTATGTAAAAATGGACGAAACCCTGCTGGAGATCGCTACCGATAAGGTGGACAGCGAGGTTCCCTCCACCACCGAAGGCACCTTGGAAGAAGTGCTTTTCCAGGTGAACGATGTGGTATCCGTAGGTACTGTGATCGCAAGGATCCGCACCGGTCAGGATGCAACTTCTACTCCTTCCGCTCCCGTTCCCGCACCAACAGTTGCCTCCAATGAAGTTCCTGCCACGGAAAATGCCCCTGTACTTCAGGAAGAAAGGCCCATCTCCAATGGCGGCGCCCGTTTTTATTCCCCGTTGGTACTGAACATCGCGGGCAGCGAGGGCGTTTCCCTCTCCGAACTGGAAAACATTCCCGGCTCCGGCAACGATGGCCGCGTCACCAAAAAGGACATCCTGCAGTATGTGGCTGATAAAAAAGCCGGCAACATATCCGCGCCGAAGTCTATGGAGATCATGGTGCAAAAGGAAGAACCACGTCGTGCCCCGGAAACATCCGCTTCCGCCCCTGTTTCTTATTCCGGTAATGTGGAGATCATTGAAATGGACCGGATGCGCAAGATGATCTCCAAACACATGATCGAAAGCACGCAAACCAGCGCCCATGTTACCAG
>CAMLPA010000339.1 GCA_946481605.1 uncultured Flavihumibacter sp.
TGTTGGCGGAATGCAACACATAAAGCCCGCCGCCGTTGCTTACATATTCTTCCAGCCTTATTTCCGCGGCCCTTGGCCAGCGGAGTTTCCCATCGTGAATATTGTTGGTGTTCTGAATCACTACGTCATACCGGGAGAAATCAGGTGCCCAGTGAAATGCTGTGGTATCTGTTGGTGCGGTAGCCACTTCCACCTGGAAACGTCCTGTTTCTTCCAGCATCCATTTGATGAGGCGCGTGGTTTGTCGCCAGTCGTGGTTGCTGTAGCCGTCAACAATGAGTACCTGGATGGGCTTGTTGTTTTGCCGGGCGAGGGTTTGAAGCTGGAAAGATGAAGTGAGCAGGAGAAACAGATAAATATGGCGCATGGCAATGATTTTGTGTTCGCAATGAGTCCCTCACTTCCGTTTAAACCGGATCGTTTGCTCCGTCCAGGTGGGGCCGTTTATATAGAACCTTCCATTGTTGTAATATACTGGTTCGAATCCTAATTGTGGTGTTTTTTCCCAGTCCTTGAAGGTCTGGCTGTAAGGATAAGGTCTTTTTTCATCCGCAAAGTAGTGGCAGGAGCTCCATAGGTTGCCATCCGGTCCTGTAAAGAGTGCGTTGTGTCCTGTTTCCTGATAAGGATCTTGTGTATCGTTGAATATAAGATGGTCATAGCCGCCTCCTTTTGCCAGTTCGGGCCTGTACCCTTTCTTTCTTGTTCCGAATATAGGCTCCTGCGACACCAGTTCCCACGGTCCCAGCGGCGACTTTGATTGGAGCAATCCTACTTCATACCCGCGTGTCCAGGTAGAGAAAAACATAAAATAAATGCCTTCTTTTTTGATGACGAAAGGCCCTTCTATTCCACCGATCATCCATTCGGGCCAGCCAGGTTGCTTTTTGTCGAGGAACTTCTCCAGGGGAGAAGTAAGTTTACCGGAGGGTAAATCAATCTTCGCCTGGAAGAGTCCGTTACCACTGCAATAGAAGTAGGTTTGCCCGTCTTCGTCTTCGAAAAGCGTTGCGTCATTATTGTATTGAGGGGTCAGTGGGTTGGCATTTACCAAATGGTAAGGGCCGGTTACTTTGTCGGAAGAAAATAGCCACACCCGGTGTGTGTTCATGCCTTTAGGATCCCCGGCAGTAACTTCGCCGCTGTTGATCGTGAGCCAGTATTTGTGCTGAATGAAATGAATTTCAGGTGCCCAGAAGCGCCCGTTGTATGGCGTGTTTGCCGGTAGTTTTTTCGCGTCAATTAACCAGGAGTGTTGTTGCCAGTGCAACAGGTCATTTGACACCAGCAGGCGCACGCCCGGATTCGGCCCCTCCCAAACCGGATTCGAAGTGCCTACACAATACCAAAGACTGTCCACTTTTATAATAAAGTGATCCCGCATAGAAATGGCTGTATCCCTGGTGATGGGGTTGGTGTATCTGAATACCGTTTCGGTATGCTCTTTTCCCGGTTGGGCATAGCCGGTATGCAGCCAGAGTGATGCCAGCGCGAGAAAGCATAAGTGTTTTTTCATATCCTGAATTTTACTGTCATAGAATGGGGATTATGGTCTTTTGTACGGACTCTCCGGCATTTTAAGGTAGGTGTTTTCATATCCGCCATTGTCCACCACAATTTTATAAAGTACCACGCCGGGATCAAGCGGACGGATTTTCAGCGTATGCAGCTCGTCTGCAGTGGAGGGTACATCCAATATGGTGCTGACCTCAATCATTCTGGCGGCGCCTGCAGGATACATTTTAGAATAGTTGTTTGCCCAGTTAAGGTCCACATTAATGTTCCGGACAATTTCCTTTCCATTGTTGAAACTTAACGCCACCTGATGTCCGCCTTTTTTGAACGGGAGGGTGCAGTCAAAGAAGAGCCAAACTTTCACTGAATCCGGTTTTTTTTCAAACTGCATTCTGTAAGCAATGTGCGCGCTGTCGGTGGAATGGGTATAAGGCATCAAAGCCACTGCCGAGGCGGTCCTTCCGAGATCGGGAATGATCGTCCATTTTGTATGTTGCGTGGCTTCGTTGTCGAAATAGTGCATTGCTTCCATGGCTACTACGCCATGTTTCTCTTTGAAAATATACCCGCCGGAGCGCGCCTCTTCAGGTATAATGCGTTTTACAGCAGGTTTTATGTTCCCTCCCCTTGGTTCATCCCAGGACCGGTAGCCGATATGTGTCTGATCCATCATGTGGTTCCATTTGCCGCCGGAAATGTGCTGGTTGTAATCCCGAGTATAGGCTGCGTCCCTGCTGAAGCAGGAGTCTGCATGAGCTGCCCAGTAGTTGGCCCGGAGGTCTTTTTCTGCCGCGAGTTTGTTGTTCATGGCCACGGCATAGTACATGTCATAAAGATTGGCCATTGCCCTTACTGGATGTAGAATGATTTGTTTGTAGGTGTCCCTGTACTTTTCTTCCAGGGCGATGAATTGCCGCAACGCCCTTGCTTCCAGTGCGAGGTAGGCATCCCGTACCTGGAGGAATTCCCCGCTTTGCAGGTTGTAGGTGCGGTGGTCCAGCATTTCAGCGGTGATCCTGCTGTTGAACTTACAATACTGGTCCAGTATTTCCGCAGCTTCATTGGCCTGATCAGTTCCGAAGTGGCTTGCAGTATATTGCTTCGTATACGCCACCAGGTTTTCTGCACTGAATGATGTTGGGTTCCAGGCCATATGGAGGAAAAAATCCATGGGGTATTCATTCGGCTTGAGGTCGCCCACGTTCAGTATCCATATTTTATCCACGCCATAGCTGTAAGTGAGTTGCAACTGCTCCCACATGTGCGGAATCTGTGTCATGTTGAGCCATTGGTAAGCTCTGGGCGCGCCATGCAGGTCCACATGGTAATACATGCCGTATCCCCCCGGATGTTTTTTACCGTTGATTTCCGGAAGGCGCCGTACATTTCCCCAGTTGTCGTCACAGAGGAGTATAGTCATGTCGTCGGGAACTTTCATGCCCTGGTCAAAGTATTCCAGTACCTCACTGTAGAGTGCCCATAATTGTGGTGTGTTTTTGGCTGGTTTTTTTGTCACTTTTTCTATGATCTTCCGCTGATCGGTCATAATCTGTTCCAACTGTTTAAAATTGGCCTCAGCAGAACCTAAGTCATGCATGGGCTCGTCTCCGTCTCCACGCATGCCCATCGTAACCAGGTTATCATAGTTTTTATTCCTTTGGAAGCCATCTTCCCAGAACTGGAGCAGTCCTTCTTTATTGGACTGATAGTTCCATTCACCATTGCCGTATTTTTTCCTGTTGGTGCCCCATTCTTTTTGAGCGCGCATCATAGGTTCATGGTGGGAGGTGCCCATTACTATGCCGTATTCATCCGCTAGTTTCGGGTTAAGCGTGTCGTCTTCGTTAAATGCTTTTCCCCACATGGCAGGCCAAAGGTAGTTGGCGCGAAGGCGAAGCAGTAATTCGAACATATGCGCATACATCTTATGATTAATGCCTCCGAATTTTGCCCTTGCCCATCCGCCGAAAGCGGGTTCTTCGTCGTTGATAAAAATCCCCCTGTATTTTACTTTGGGTTCTCCTGAGGCATAATAACCGGGAAGCACATATACGCTCTTTCTTTTCTTTACCGGTACATCGGCCCACCAATGCCAGGGGGAAACGCCAAGTTGCCTTGAAAGTTCATAGATGCCGAATATCGTTCCCCTTTTATCGCTTCCGGCAATCACAAGTAGTTTCTGGGAAGGGTTGCTGGGATGGGAAGCGGTTGTGATTACAAAACTTTCCCATTTCCCTTTCAGGTCTTCGGCTTTGATCTTTTTGGCGTTCACCAGCTGGTCGATGATTTTATTCCTGCCCAGCGTACCGATGAGTAGCTGGTACCCGGCAGTTTTTTCCTGGGAGATGCCTGCGTTGGGTAACTGTCCGGTCACCCGCGCAATGTCTTGCCTTAAATCTCCGATTGCCCTGACGACGGGTAGCCACTCCTCCCGGGCATAAAATACCGGAGCAGGTGAGGCGTCGCCGGTTGCAATAGGGAATGCTGCAGTTGTACCATCTTCACTGATGATGTCAGGTAATAAAGTACCGGTTTGTTGCGCGATAGCCGATGAGGCTAATAATAAAGTAAAAAGTATCGCCCGGACAAAGTAATGCTTCATAAAGGGAATATTTTAGCTGATAGCCTGAAGAGGGAAGTGTGCGTTGTGGTTAACCGGCAAGTGGGAGGAATGCTCCACTAAGTTGAGGTCACTAAATTAAAACTAAAAATGAAATCGAATACATTATGAGCCGGCTATTTTAATTCAAACGATAGAATTTAAAAATCAACTTCTACAGATGATATTGTTAAAGCTGCCGCCACATTCATCCGGTATAAAAGAAGTAATATGTTCCTACGTCAGGCGTATCCTTTTTGATCGATAATAGCACAAAGGGGCATTTTTCAACATTTCAACAATCGGTTGCATTGGTTTTTAAGTGATTGATTTTCTTGTAGTTAGCATGGTAGTAGCATTTCTCCTCTCCGCTATTAAACATTCCTCCTATTCTTTTAAAGATTCCTGCTACCAATTTT
>CAMLPA010000340.1 GCA_946481605.1 uncultured Flavihumibacter sp.
CGCAACACCGGTACTCATCAGTGGATGCAGAAAAGCCGCGAACGATTTTCTGGACAAACCCCCTTCCAAAAGCCAGGGTGTGGTGATTACCACAACGGCACAACTGGATGCCCTGTTCGATAACCACAACAGCCTGGGAACGGAAAACGGCGCCACGGTGCGGATGTACGGTACGGACGATTATGATTTTACACCCGCCGCGGTAAATGGCAACTTCTTCCACAATAGTTTTTTCGCCGTTGCCATCGGAACCTGGGAACGTTCAAGAATGGAAAATAATCCCAATTCCGACTGGGCCTCACAATGGAGCAAAGTGTTCACGGCCAATCTTGTATTAACGCAGGCCGATAAGGTCTCCGGTCCACAGGCCGATAAGGATCGTTTGAAAGCTGAAGCCCACTTTGTGCGCGCCGTGGCGTACTGGACCCTCGCCAATGTATATTGTTTGCCGTACACAGCGGAAAACGCGAATGAACCTGGGTTGCCTATAAAAACAAGCACCAGCTTTGAAGAGGATCTCACCCGCGCGTCTCTGGCCAAAACCTATGAGTTCATAGAGGCCGATCTGGCGGAAGCGTTAAAGATAACGGATCCGATCATTAAAAACGGTCGGTTTACTTCATGGCGCGCCAACATCGCCGGTGTAAATGCTTTCGCCGCACGTTATTACCTCATGCGTGGCAACTATGCGCTGGCGGAGCAACATGCCACCACTTCTCTTAACGCCTACAGCGAACTGGTGAATTATAATACGGAAGTGGGCTTTTCTTCCGCCTTGCCATTGAATTTCCCCAGCACGATTTTGGAACCGGCAGATCCTGTAAACTGGAAGGAATTTACCTCCTTCAGGCTACTGTCTACACAATACGCTGTCCCTTCAGAAGAGCTGAAAAATCTTTACAGCACCGATGGAACCGTTGTTGGCAGACAAAACGACCTGCGTTATAAATACTTTGTAGTAGAAGGAAGCGCGGTATTATACGGACTTCCTCCGGCGGATATGTTTGTTCATTTTGGATTGCAATCGCTGATGTCCGGAACAACCGTTGGGGAAACCATTGTTACAAAAGCAGAGGCGCAGGCCAGGCAAAATAAAGTGAGTGACGCCATGACCACCATCAATGTACTCAGGGCAAAGCGCATGGATGCAGGGCTTCCCGCCAATGTGATCAACCTCACAGCCGGCAGTCAGGCCGAAGCCATCACCAAACTGTTGCAGGAACGCCGCAGGGAATTGCCCATAACGATGCGCTGGTTTGACCTCCGCAGGCTGAACAACAATGAAACCACTGCCGACGATGTAACCATCATCAGGCAAATGTACCAGTTCAATGATGCGGGTATCATTACTTCACTGCCCCTGGTTACGTATACACTGGAGCCAAAATCCAGAAAGTATGCAGTGATGATTCCACAGCCCGATATATACGCCAGCCAGAATGTAATTGTTCAGAATACCTATTAGAGCGCTTAGGCTTACGGGGTATAAACTGAATCCAATTGAACACAAGTAATATGAGTTCTAAAATGAGTAAAACCACAAAAATGAATTGTAAAAACGCAAGGATTTTATTTTCCCTTCTTGCTATTTTTTTCCTTGTATGCAGCATCAACGCACATGCGCAGTTCAGGAAAAGCAACCTCAATGTGTTGTACGTGGGTGGGTCGGGCGATATTTACGACCAGGTGCCACTTCCAAAGGAAGAAAGGGAAGCCGATATTCAGGCCAGGATCACCGCTTTCGACAATATGCTTAAAAAGTATTTTTCCAGGGTAACGGTAATGCGCGTCGCTGATTATAACGCTGATATGTCGTCCGCCTATGATGTAACCATTATAGACGCGCTTCCGGCACAGGAAAAAGGAACGCCGCTTAAACTTTTTCCTGAAAATTTCGACCTGCCTGTGCTTTTCATTGGCGAAACCAGCGTTAACGGCGCAAAGAACCAAGGGGTGAAATTTGACTGGTATTGCCTGTGCCTGCGGGGCGATGCTTTTAATATCAGGACCAACCATCAGATATTCAAAGGGCCCTTCCCGGTAAAGCTCACTACGAGGCCAAAACCCCTTCCTGTTGAAGCCGCCCTGCTCAATTACAGGGAAGAAAAAACCTTCGCCGATCCCATGCCTATGTGGCCCGTGCAAACGGCTACTTACGACGACTATGAACTTCATTCCAAAGGCATCTTCCTGAGACCAGGAATGATCTCTCATGCAAGTGGTTTCGAAGATTCTCCCGATGCGGAATACATCGCAGGAGGCTCTTCTGCCAAAGACGCGGGCGCACTTGCCATTGGGCGCCACGGTAATTTTTTCCACTGGGGTTTCGCAGCGTCACCAAGGTACCTCACGCCTGAAGCGCAAACTGTTTTGGCCAACGCCATCGTCTACACCGCAGCTTTCAAAGGGAAGCGGGTAATCGCCAAAAAACTTTCGGACCGTATTCAAACTACCCATGATATGGAGGGTAAGAGAGACGCGGCTTCGGAAAAAGCGAAGAACCTGATGGATAACTATTACAAAGCGCTGGCAAAGCAGGCGGAAGACCGGAAGAAAAGTGCGCAGGAAAAGAAAAACAAAGGAGAAAAGCTTAGCCAGGCAGAAGAAAACTTTCTGAAATCCCAGGTGGAGGCGCCTGAACCCATCACCCTCGACGGTTATTTGGGAAGCATGTACCGCGATTTGTACACGAAGTTTGGTACTGATCTGAAAGCTTACCGTCAATATTATGACGAGAATATGCCCTACTTCTATTCGAATGCAAAAGGAGAGGTTACCATTGATGAAGACCTGAAAAGCCTGAAGATCAAAAAAGGAGACATCAAATTATTAGATGTGGCTATCCGTATGCTGGAAACCGGAAAGGATACCGAAAAAGCGAAGCGCCTGCTTGACCGTTACACGCTCGCCACCTTCACCAAGCCCGAAGACTGGCGGAAATGGTACGAGCAAAACAAGCAGAAATTTTTCTTTACCGAAAGTGGCGGTTATTATTACCTGATCAACAGTGATGATAAAAAAACGGAAGGCAACGACTATGGCAAAAAGCAGCAACTGCAGGCTTATAAAACCATCGCACCAGGCGAAACTTCCGATGAGCATCCCGTAAGCATGGCCGCGGGCAGCGTAGTGCTGGATAATGGCAACAGGGAAATCGTGGTTCGCTTGAAGATACACCCCGGCTACCACATCTACAACTATGTGTCGCCGCAGGACCCCTTTATTAAAACGGAAGTAAAAATCAATGTTCCTGCCGGGTATGCACCGGTGGGTGAGTTGAAAACTTCCAACGCTATTCTTTATAACCCAACCGGCACATCCGTGTATAAAAACGAAGCGCTGTTTGTTCAGGAGGTAAAAGGAAAAGCGGAAGGGGAAGCGCTGTGTGCGGTAAGTTACCAGTGTTGTAATAACGACATCTGTTATCCGCCCGCTGAGGAAACATTAAAAGTTAAATTGTAAATCAGAATTGAAGAAAATCCGTGCCATGGAAGGGCACGGATTTTTTTTAGCTAATACTTTTCGGGTATCTGCGCAGCACCACCCCACCATTTTCCATTAAAAGGGGGAAGAGAAAACAGTTGAATACTTAACACAGCGCAGGCGGAGTATTTTAGAAAAACACAGATCACAAAAACTTATCACCTGAACACCTGAAAAGCCTTACTGATGAATTTCGGCGCCAGCGTTTCTTTTCTCGGCATGTTTAAGTAGAACAGCGCAATCAAATCATTTTCCGGGTCAATAATATATTCCGTACCATACAGTCCTCCCCAGGAGTAGGCGCTGTTGGATACTTCCGGCGCCGGTTTTTTGAGCGGATTGTAAAGTTCAAAGCCTAGCCCGAACTGAAACCCTTTTCCACCGGAATTGGTCTCGGGCAAACGGTTCACTTTGGTCATCATGTCCACGGTTTCGGGGCGCAGGATGCGTTTTCCGTTAAAGGATCCTTTGTTCAGCATCATCTGGCAGAATTTGGCGTAATCGGCGATAGGGCCGTTCAAACCGATGGCGCCTTCGCAATAGGTTTGTACTTTGCTCACAGTACCTTCACTGTAACGGTTGGAGGCGGGTTCAAGTTTTCCGTCGGCATAGCTATATACCTTAACGAACCTTGATAATTTTTCGGGTTCATAATACCAGTCGGTATCGTTCATGCCCAGGGGTCGGAGAATCGTTTCCTTTACATATTCCCGTAGTGTTTTTCCGGAGATGATTTCTACCATATACCCGAGCATATTCGTGCTCACATGGTAGTTCCATTCTGAACCGGGATCAAAGCCAAGCGGATATTTTGCGAGCGCGATCATTTCATCTTTGAGGTAGCGGGCATTCGCATTTGCGTCGGCGGTACGTTGGCCGCTGGTGGCAGTTCCTGTTGCCGCGACGGCCGTATTGCCCGGTCTGCCACGGTTCCTGGCACCCGGACGGCGGAGTTGTCCGGCCAGTCCGGCACCAAGGCCGGAAGAATGCGACATCAGGTGCGCAAAGGTCATCGGTGTTTTTACCGGACGGGCCTGGT
>CAMLPA010000341.1 GCA_946481605.1 uncultured Flavihumibacter sp.
TACGCGTTAACCGCGCTGAGTTGTGTGCCGAATTCCGAACGCAGCGTGAGCCAACTGACTGGCTTATACTGCACATACAGATTGCTGATAGCATCCGTTGTTTCCAGTGAATTGGTATTCAGCAGCGCATCTGCCACCGGATTAAGGTCCATATCGCCAAAAGGGTTGGTGCCCGCGGAATAAAGGTAATTGCCGTTGTCGTCTTTCACAGGAAGGTTAGGCGCTTTCAGTAACGCGTTCCTGTAAATGGCCGGTGCATTCATAGAAGTATTGTCTGTGTAGCTTACAGACATATTAATACCCAGTGTAACAGCATTCGAGGCCTGGTGTGAAAGATTCACCCGACCGGTGTAGCGCTTATAATCGCTGTTGATGATATAAGCAGGCTGACTGGTATAGGACCCACTCACGAAGAACTGTGTTTTGTCGGTTCCTGCCGACATGGAAAGATCCGCCTGTTGTGAGATGGCTGTCCGCGATACTTCGTCTACCCAATTTGTATTGTGTGGCGAAGTGAACTGCTGATTGGTGCCCAGTTGCCGGTAGTATTCCGTGTAAACTTCATTGTACTGCGGTCCGTTCAACAGTGCATATTTTCCGATGGGTTGTACGGTCCCCGTTATGGACCTCAGGTTAAACGAAGCCTTTCCCTTACTCCCTTTTTTCGTAGTGATCAGGATTACGCCCGCTGCCCCCCTCGATCCGTAGATCGAGGTGGCGTAGGCATCTTTCAGGATCTCGATGGACGCGATGTCCGCGGGGTTCAGGGACGACAGGGGATTATTTTCGAACTCCTGCCTGGCAGGAAGATTATCGGCTACGGAAGTACCGCCAAACCCGATAGCAGGCGTGGTGGAATTGTTGAAGTTCCTGGTGTTAAGGTCCCTACCGGAACCATATACCGGGATTCCGTCAATCACGATGAGCGGCTGGTTACCGTTGGGGTTGAGTGTACTCAGGCCGCGGATGGTAATGGCTGTGGCCGATCCCGGTACACCTGAACTGGAAAGGATGTTCACGCCGGCAGCCTTGCCGATGATTGCGTTGTCGAACGAAATGTCTGCGGAACGCGATAGTTCTTTGGCATCGATGGAAGCAATAGAGCCGGTGATGTTTCCTTTCCGCTCGTTGCCATACCCCACCACCACTACTTCATTCATTTGTTTCCTATCTTCCGGAAGCGTGATGTTCATCAGGGTGGCAGCGTTGCCGCAAATAAGCAGGGGCGTGAAGCCAACGGCGCTGATCTCTAACGTATCACCCGGTTGGGCCAGCAAATGAAACTGTCCTTTTTCGTTGGTGGTGGTGCCTTTTTTTGTGCCTTTAATTTTAACACTGGCGCCGTAGATGCAGGCGCTGTCCCGTCCTGATTTGATGGTGCCTGTTAAAGGCTTCATCGGCACCGTATCCTGCGCACTTACCCCTTTCATCAGCACCAGCAGCGTTAAGGTGGCGGCTATGCATTTGTATGATTTGCTTAACATGGGTTACTGTTTATTGTGGGAAAGCGCCTTTCCATACATCGTTCACGAAGGTGAAAGTGCTGCCGTTCTTGGGGCCCTGACCACCGATCACCCAAATCGTATTGTTGTTGTTAAAGAAGGAAAAATGTGTTCTTGCGGTAAACGATGCCGGGAACACCCTGGGATCCGCGCCTTCAGCTTTAGTCCAGTTCACACCATCGTTCTGGGATACCCACAATTCTGCCGATGTTTCGGTAGTACTTGTTTCTCCGCCCAGCATAAAGAGCTGGTCTTTGTAAACAATTACTTTATGGCCCCATCTTGGGGTAAATGCTGCGGAGGTGGTCAGTTGGGTCCATGTGGCGCCGTCTGCAGAGGTCCACACATCATTGAGCAGGTTTCCTCCGTTGTCTCTTCCGCCGGCCACGTAGATTTTATCTTTGTGAACGAATACAGCGGGATTTGTTCTGGGGAGAAAAGCAGCAGCGGGTGTTACTTCGGTCCATGCGGTCCCGTCAGTAGAACTCCATACATCGTTCATCGCTGCGCCCGGGCTGTTGGCATTACCGAAAGCAGGATACTTATTGCCGCCCACGATAAAGAGTTTGTCTTTAAACACCACTGCGTTTATTCTTTCCCGTATGCTCCACCATGTTTCTCCTGAAGCAGGTGTTTTTACGGTCCAGTTGGTGCCATCGTTACTGCTCCATACTTCATTGGTTACTTTACTGAAATTCATACCTATGGCAGGGATGAGTCCACCGAGCAACCATACTTTATTTTTGAATCCGAATACTGCTGTCTGACGTTCCGCGAAAGGTATCGGGTTATCCATATTGTCTTTCACGGCGGCTACTGCCGTCCATGTAATACCATCGGTGGAGTTGTACACCCCTCTTGTGAATGCACCGAAACTGCCGCTTTGCGCGCCGAACAGCCAGAGCTTACCGCCGAAAGCGCCTGCAGAAGCCGTTCTGAAAGGCCCCCATCCGGCATTATCCGTTAACCGTTGCCATGCAACAGTATTGGGATCCAGTTTGGCCACGTTTACCTTAACGGTATAGGAGCGGGTGGTAATGCCATCTTCCGCCATTACATCATACGTTACCGGCGTATTGAAATTATTGGTTGTGGTACCTGAGACCTGGACTGTACCCCCTACTTTCGCCACAGACAAAGGCACGGTTTGAAAAATGGCTACCAGCGCCGAAACATCCGTCTGGAAAGGAAGGCTGTCTTCGTTCTGAATAACCCGGAGGGTTTCATCAATCGTAAAAACAACGGACTTGTCTTTGATGCTGAATGCTGTAATGCCGGCGAGTGTGCTTTTCGGATCGTCCTTTTTGCAGGACAAAAAGCCAAGGCTGGCCATTACTACGAATAAAACGCATTTACCCCCTGTTCTCATTTTTTCTGAAAGCATTGTTTTGGTTTTAAAGATTAACGCTATATGGTTCGTTACGGTAAGGGCAATACTGTTCCGATCCGCATTTACAAGCGGTTCCGGGCAAAAAAATCCCTGTCCGGCTATTTTCCGGCATTTCAATCTGTCACGTAGCTGTGTAGGCTAAAACCTGTTCAACGTAGAATCTATCTTATCCAACCCTATATCAGTAGCCCCGTTGTTCTTATTAAAGATCATCTCTTCCTTTTCTTTCACCACCACAGGGCGTAGTTTGGTAAGTGGTAATATTTTCGGTTTATCTTCAGCGTTAGACGCGATATTGGATGAGTCTGCTTTTTTCGGGAAACGAAGCTTCATGAAGGGACCGAACTGTTCATTGTTGGGCTTCACTTCCGCTTTCCCTTTTTTCACGGACACCTTCACCACGCTATCTGCGGGAGAGGCTGATATTTTAAATTGAGAACCTTTTGCTGTGGCGACGATGTCTTTTGTTTTGATGATCAGTGGCTGGCTTTTTTCTCCTAGTGTAAACGATGCTTCTCCTTCCAGGTATACAGTTTGGTGTACCTGGTCCTGGTCGCATTCATCCAGCAGCAACCTGGATGAGCCGTTCAGTACAACTTCGGTGCCGTTGCTCAGCATTACCACCGAACGTCCTGCATTGCCCGCTATGTTTGCGGATAACTTCGCATCTGCTGCCGTGCGCCTGTTCAAACTGTATCCTATGCCCACGCCCACTACCAGGAACAATACACATGCCGCTGCGGTACCGGCCCAAAGCCAGCGACGGCTGCGCATACCCACCAGTTTCCCGGTCTCTTTCTTTTCCTGTGCCAGCGCATTTTTCCATACGGCCTCAAAAGCAGGTGGTTCCATGCCTTTAGCCCCTACTTCTTTCCACAACTCCTCTATAACAGCCAACACTGCCTCCCGGGATGCACTATCCGAAAGCCATTGGTTCACCAACTGGCGCTCTTCCTGCGTGGCCGTATTGTTGAAATACCGCCTGATGATTTCATTTTCCACTTTATCTTATTTAATCCCTCCCGGTATAGTATAATACCCGCGAGTTAACGTTTGCACCTATTTGATTTCTAAAAAAAATAAAAAAAAGTACACCAGTCCCCAATAGCCCTTCATTTCCAGTTGCTTACGGATATGCTTCAGCGCCTTGTTGAGCTGGTTCTCCACCGTACTTTTAGAGATGTTCATTTCTTCTGCTATCTGGGCGTTGGAATAGCCTTCCAGCCTGCTTTTCCGGAATACCTGCCTGCACCTGTCAGGCAGTTCATGGATGGTTTTGAGTAGAAACTGTTCCAGTTCATTGTCTTTCGCCGCTTCCCATGCCGGCCCCGCATCAATCTCCCGGAGGTACTTTTCCCACTGCGCATTTTTCCGGATATGGTTGTATATAAGGTTCCGGGCCACGGTAATCAGGAATGGGCTGAAACCGGCTTCCGGATCAATCTTCTGCCTGTACAGCCATATCCGTACAAACGTGTCCTGAACTATTTCATCAGCCTCTTCTTTCGAAAGTTTGAAACGCCGTGAGAAGGCCTGCAACCTGGGAGCATACTGCTCATACAGCGTTTTATAAGCAGCCGGATCGTCCGCTTTCAGTTGCTTAACCAATAAATATTCATTGTATCCTGC
>CAMLPA010000342.1 GCA_946481605.1 uncultured Flavihumibacter sp.
TCATCCCGGTTGTTCCAGTCGCTGGTGAAGGAAAAACAACTCTTCAGCAATATCGACTGTTACCATTTCGGCTCGGTTGATCCCGGGTTGCTCACGATTTCAGGAAAACTGGTGCAGGGCGTGAAAATGGAGGAGGCCGAGAAAGCGATTGAAGAAGAACTGGATAAACTGA
Organism: uncultured Flavihumibacter sp.; assembly: GCA_946481605.1. The sequence goes on from CAMLPA010000342.1 coordinate 173, forward strand.
AACAGGAAGGCATAACCGAAGCGGAGCTGGAAAAGGTGAAGAACAAAACCGAAAGCATGATCGCTTTTGAAGACATGAGCGTGATGAACCGCGCCGGAAGTCTCGCGTTCTACGAACTGCTCGGCGATCCCAACCGGATGCAACATGAACTGGAGCATTACAGTTCAGTAACACGGGAGGAAATCCTGGAATCCAGCCGGAGGATATTCGATATCAATAATGCAAACACGATTCATTATTTCAGGGAGAACTGATCTTCCTTAAAATACAGCACAAGGTGATAGTAAAAGAAACGAATTTGAAACAAACGCTCAACAGGAAGAAAGCGCCCGCCATTATAGATACCGCATCGCTCCACCTCACCCTTCCACCCTACCGGCACTTTAAGCTGAACAATGGGGTGGATGTGTACGCCGTTCATGGTGGTACGCAGGATGTTTTCCAGGCGGAATGGGTTTTTTATGCAGGAAACAGTTACGAAACCAGCAACAATGTTGCGCCGGCCACGAATAGCCTCCTGAAGAACGGAACGAAAAAGCACTCTGCCTTCGAACTGAACGAGCAGTTTGAATACTACGGCGCATATCTTACGCGCTCCTGTTACAACGAAACCGCGGTGATCAATTTATCAGGACTGAACAAACACCTAGAAAGTCTTTTACCCGTGGTGCGCGAACTCATTACCGAAGCGGTTTTCCCGGAGGAAGAACTGGCCATCTATACGCAGAATGCGAAACAAAGATTGCTGGTGAACCTGAAAAAATGCGATTACGTCGCCAACCGGCTGATCGATGCGCAGATTTACGGTGAAGCACACCCGTACGGGAAATACAGCCGGGCGGAAGATTATGACGCACTTACCGCCGAACAGCTCCGCCAGTTTTATAAAACATACTACCAGGAAGGAAAATGTGTCTTGTTCCTCGCCGGTCTCCTGCCCGATAACCTGGAATTGTTGCTGAACAATTATTTCGGCGACCTTCCCCTCCATGGCGCCGCGCCTGAAAAAGTACATCCGCTGGCACCTGCCGCGCAAAAAAAATCACGGATACAAAACGATCCCGATGGTGTGCAGGGCGCCATCCGACTGGCCCGGCCTTTCCCGAACCGCCACCATCCCGATTTCCAGAAAGTACAGGTGCTCAACAACGTTTTCGGCGGCTTCTTCGGCTCCAGGCTGATGAGCAATATCCGCGAAGACAAAGGCTATACTTACGGCATTTACAGTTATATCCAGAACCATATCGGCGATACCGCCTGGGCCATTTCCACAGAAGCGGGTACCGGTGTTTGTGAGGCTACCGTGCAGGAAGTGTACAAGGAAATGAACATCCTCCGCGAAGAGCTGATCGAAGACGATGAATTGCAACTGGTACGCAACTTCATGATGGGCTCGTTGCTCGGCGACCTCGATGGTCCCTTCCAGGTGATGAGCAGGTGGAAGAATATTATCCTGAACAACCTGGATGAAACTTATTTCAACCGTTCCATAGAAGTGATCAAAACCATTTCAGCGCAGGAACTCCGGGACCTGGCGCAGAAATACCTGGTGGACGAAGATTTTTATGAAATGGTGGTTGTATAGGTTTTTGTACTTTTAGCAAAATACAGCTTATGGTCAGGTTTGTACTCCGCACCTTGTTCACCGCAGCCGTGGCGCTGGGGCTTTCGCATGTGCTTCCCGGTATCAGGATCACCGATTACTGGGCCGCCATACTGATCATACTGGTGCTTTCCCTGCTCAACACCTTCGTAAAACCATTGCTGATTCTGTTCACGCTGCCCTTAACCGTGTTCACGTTCGGACTGTTCCTGTTCGTGATCAACGCACTTATGATTTTGCTGGGCAGCGAAATCGTGAAAGGCTTCGAAGTGCGCAATTTCTGGTGGGCGCTGCTTTTCAGTATCATCCTTTCTTTACTGAATTCTTTTCTCGACCGGAAGGAGCGGGAGGCGGAATAATTATTTTTTCCAGCCAATGTCCTGCAACATCTCCGTATGTATGATGCCGTTAGAGGCTAGTATTTGTGGCTGATAGGGAGAATAAGGGTTGCCGTAGAAGTCGGTAACTTTTCCACCGGCTTCTTCCACAATCAAAAAACCTGCGGCGGAGTCCCAGGCATTAAGGTTGTGCTCGTAAAACGCGTCGAAGCGTCCGGCTGCAACCCAGCACAGGTCGATGGCGGCAGAACCCAGTCGGCGAACGGGAATACCGCGCCTGATGAAACGGTCGAACACATCCAGCGGACCATTTTCCATATCGAGGTAGGTATAGGGAAAACCTGTTACCAGGCAGGCGCTGGCCACTTCATTCTTCTGGCTAACGTGGATGATTTTGTCGTTCAGCGTAGCGCCCCATCCTTTCTGCGCGAAAAAGAATTCCCGCATAAATGGATTATACACAGCTCCCATCATCATTTCTCCATCCTTTTCCAAAGCGATGCTCACGCAACAAAGTGGGATGCCATTGGCGAAGTTCACCGTTCCATCAATGGGATCGATGATCCATTTGTAAGCGGATTCCTGCACGATGGCCCCGGATTCCTCACTCAGGATATAATGATCGGGATGTTCCTGCTTTATCATGTCCATGATCACTTTTTCACAGGCATGATCGGCCTCCGTAACAAGATTATTGATCCCTTCCTTGTTCGTGATGCGGAAACCTTTTTCGGAGAATTCCATCATTACCTGCGCGGCGGCTTCGGCGGCCTTTATAAGTGTGGTCTTGAACATGGGGGCAAAGATAAATAACACAGGTATATTTTGCGCTCCGCTTCAAATCCGCTTAATTCGTGTTCACAACGCGCTCCCTTACATGCTCATCAGTGTCTTGATCGTCAATTACAATGTCCCGCTTTTCCTGGAGCAGTGTCTTCATTCGGTGAAGTATGCACTGGAAGGAACGGAGGGAGAAGTAATTGTGGTGGACAACGCCTCCGCCGACAACAGCATGCGTTACCTGCCGCCACGGTTTCCCTGGGTGAAGTTCATTCAGAACAAAGAGAATGAAGGTTTCGGAAAAGCGAACAACAGGGCGCTGGCGGAAGCAAAAGGAAAATATATCCTGTTCCTGAACCCGGATACGCTGGTTACGAAAGAAGCTTTCGACACCTGTATACATTTCCTGGAAACAAATACGGAAGCCGGCGCCGTGGGGGTTAGGATGTTGGATGGCAACGGGAAATTCCTGCGGGAATCGAAACGTTCCTTTCCCGATCCGGTCACCTCTTTTTATAAACTTACCGGACTCTCCGCCCTTTTTCCACGGTCTAAAAAATTTGCGCGGTATCACCTGGGGTTTCTCCCTGAAAATGAGCCTGCCGAAGTGGATGTGCTCGCCGGCGCCTTTATGATGGTGAAAAGAACGGTGCTGGAAAAAACAGGTGGCTTCGACCCCGCATTTTTTATGTACGGAGAAGACATTGACCTGAGTTTCCGCATTCAGAAAGCCGGGTACAAAAACTTCTACCTTCCTGTTCGTATCATTCATTTCAAAGGAGAAAGTACCCGGAAGGGAAGCCTGAACTATGTGCGCATGTTCTACCAGGCCATGCGTGTATTTGTAGAGAAACATTATTCGGGGCGGCAGGTAGGCCTTTTCCGGGCCGCGATCAAAATGGCCATCTCCGGAAGGGCGGCCCTCTCGGCGCTCCGGCGTTTTATGCTGAAAGCCGGGTTACCGTTACTCGATCTTTTGTGCATGTTCGCCTCGTTCGGGATCCTGTTGCTGGTTTGGCGGGAATATGTGAAGCCGGGAATCAGTTATCAGTACAACCTGGTGGCTGCCGCGGCGCTTGGATCGGCTATGGTGGCAACACTCGTTCATTACTGGGGTGGACTGTATTACAGAAGTTTCCGTCCGGGAAATATTTTTCTTTGCGCACTTATTCAGTTGCCGGTGGTCCTATCTATATACGCCTTGCTGCCAGAAGAATGGCGTTTTTCGCGCGGAATGCTGGCTTCGGCCCAGTTGTTATTTTATATGTTCACCTGGATGAACAGAAAAGCCCTGGTAAGATTGGATGTGCTGGAAGCCGAAAAAGAAAAGATGCCTTATGAAGCCTTGGTGGCAGGAACAAAGCCGGAACTTGAAAGAGTGGGCGCACTGATTGCCGCTAATGGGAAAAACACCCAGTTGCTTGGGAATTTTTCACCGGAAACCGAAGCGGATTTTCAACTGTATGCCACGATTCCTTATGGCGAAGTAATCTGTTGTTTTGGAGAAGTTCCTTTGGAGTCATTTCTACAGAAACTGGAAAATTTTCCTAAAGGTGTCCGCATACTCTATTCCGCTTCAGGAAGCGAAAGTATTGTGGGCAGCGAGTCGGCCAACGAAGCGGGAGA
>CAMLPA010000343.1 GCA_946481605.1 uncultured Flavihumibacter sp.
ATGTCGTTCAAAAAATGGCAATACGCTTTTGTGAACGGCATGCCGCTGGCAGAACAAAAAAAGGCCTACGAACAACTGGCCATCCCGGAATCTAAGACGGTGGCGCGTGGTGGCCTTACCAGCGCCGCGTATGTTGATTTCAACAAGCCACATGCCCCGCTGCTGCTCACCGCAGGAACAGAAGGCACGCTGATTCCCGCACACCTGAACCGGAGAAATTATAAGAAGTACAAAAAAGACAATGGCTCCATCCTGGAGTATAAAGAGTTTCCCAACCGCAACCACTTCGTGCTGGGACAAAAATCCTGGAAAGAAGATGCCGACTATATCCTCGACTGGCTGAAAAAATTATAACCATTTCCAAAAATTCATCATGAAACACATATCCTTCTTCGCAATTGCCGCGCTTTTGTTCTGTGCGTGCGGTAATTCATCTCAAACAACTAATCCACCAGACATGAACAATACAATTACTGTGGCAGATTATGCTACCGACACCGCGCTGGAACTGGAAACCCAAAACTTCCTGAAAGCCCTCAACAGTGGCGGCGGCAAACCATTGGAAACACTTGCTCCCGCCGACGCGCGGAAAGTATTGGAAGGCGCGCAAACCTCCGTAGAAGCTGATACCTCCGGTATAGTAACATCAGAAATAACGATCTCACAGGATGGTATAAACGTAAAAATATACATTGTTCGTCCCGCAGGCGTGAAAGAAGCCCTTCCCGCCTTTATGTTCTACCATGGCGGCGGTTGGGTGCTTGGCGATTTCCCCACGCACAAAAGATTCATCCGCGACCTGGTGGTACATTCGGGCGCCGTGGCCATCCATGCGGAATACAGTCGCTCTCCTGAAGTGAAATACCCTGTTGCTATTAACGAATGTTACGCCGCCGCCAAATGGGTGGCCGAACATGGCACCGAAATAAATGTGGATGGATCAAGGCTCGCCGTTGTGGGCAACAGCGCCGGCGGCAACCTCGCCACAGCCGTGGCGTTGATGGCGCTTCATAAAAAAGGACCAGCCTTTAAAATGCAGGTACTTTTCTGGCCGGTGACAGACGCATCTTTTAAAACCGAATCCTACAACAAATTCGCTTCAGACAGGTTCCTTACAAAAAATATGATGGTCTGGTTCTGGGACCAATACATCGCCGACAGCACCCAACGTTCGGAAATATATGCTTCACCGCTCCGTGCCAGTCTGGACGAACTGAAAGGAATGCCCCCCACCCTGGTGCAAACCGCCGAGAACGATGTATTACGCGATGAAGGCGAGGCCTATGCCCGGAAACTGAACCAGGCCGGCGTATCTGTAACACTGGTGCGCTACCAGGGTATGATCCACGATTACGGCCTGCTGAACCCATTGGCTAAAATTCCTGCCGTGCAATCTGCTATGCTGTACGCGGGCGCAGCGCTGAAGCAGGCGTTGAAATAACAAAATACTGCACCCGATGAAAATAACTTTCACCCCTATCGATACGGCGTGTTTTTTACTGGATATAAACGGGTACAGGATCATGACCGACCCGACCCTGGACCATGCAGGACAACTGTACTACCATGGGTCGGGCGGTTTTTCCCGCAAAACAAGTGAGCCGGCACTGAACATCGACCTGGAAAATATCGACCTCATCCTGCTGAGCCACCACCAACACAAAGACAACTTCGACCATAAAGGACAGGAACTCGCACGCAAAGTGCCACTCATCCTCTCCACCCGGGCCGCGGCCCGGGCTTTGGAGCATACCACCGGACTTGTTCCCTGGGAAACCTACCACATTCATACCCCTAAAGTACCGGGACTTAAAATTACCGCCACACCTGCAAGACACCACCCCTGGTGGGTACCGGAATTCCTGTCGGGAAAGGTGATCGGTTTTATCGTGGAATACGATGGGCAACAAAATGGCGCGCTCTATATTTCAGGCGACACGGTCTACTTTAAAGGGATAGAAGAAACGGGCCGCCGGTACAAAATCGGAACGGCAATCATACACCTGGGCTCCGTTCAATTCCGCTACCTCACCGGGTTCGGACAATACACCATGAATGGAAAAGACCTGCTGAAAGCAGCGAAAGCGCTGGATCCCCAAAAGATCATTCCCGTACATTATAAGGGATGGACACACTTCAAAGAAACCGAAGATAAACTGAAAGCCGCCATAGCCAACGACCCTATCGTTAAACGAAAAACGATCTTCGTTCCGCCTGGCACAACAGTAGACCTCTAAGTTCATTTCCGCTCCACTGAAAAGTAATGTTCCTTTTTTATCCCGTGTTTTTTAATCCTTGAATTGAGCGTGGATACATTGATCTGAAGGATTTCCGCCGCACCGCCTTCTCCGGATATTTTTCCATTGCATTTCCGGAGTACGGAAATGATGTGATCGCGTTCGTTTTCGTCGATGGTTTTCGGCCTTACAACTTCCTGTATCTGCGTTGGTTTTTCAGGCGCCTTTGTTACCGGGAGATCAAAGTCGGTAATGAAGGGTTCATTTGTCATCAATACGGCCCTTTCCACCTGGTTTTCCAGTTCCCGGATATTACCGGGCCATTCGTACCGGAGCAGTTTCTCCATGGCCGGAGGGGCAATGTTGCTGATGTTCTTTCCACATTCCTTTGCGAAACGGCGCATAAAATAATCGGCGAGTACGGGAATATCTTCTTTTCGTTCCCGGAGGGGTGGCAGGGTGAGCGGGAAAACATTCAGGCGGTAATAGAGGTCCATGCGGAAGCGCCCTTCCGCGATCTCTTTCTGCAGGTCGCGGTTGGTGGCCGCAATCACGCGTACATCCATCTTCAGCGTTTTGCTTCCCCCCACCCGTTCAATTTCCTTCTCCTGTAATACACGCAGTAATTTCACCTGGGTTTCAGGGGGCATCTCACCGATCTCGTCGAGGAATATTGTACCACCGTTGGCCTGCTCGAATTTGCCAATTCTTTTTTCGAAAGCACCTGTAAACGCGCCCCTTTCGTGGCCGAACAATTCTGATTCAATCAATGTGGCGGGCAGCGCCGCGCAATTCACTTTCACAAAAGGCTTTCCCTTTTTGGGAGACAATGCATGGATGGCCGCGGCAATGCGTTCCTTGCCCGTACCACTTTCTCCGAGGATCAGCACAGACGTATCGGAAGGTGCCACCACCAACACGGTACCCAGTAATTTTTTAAGTGTGCCGCTGTTGCCAATAATATTTTGGAAGGCCGGAATATCTGTAGTATCAGGGAAGGGCACCACCGCTTTGGCACCTGGGGCGGCTGCGAAGTTCTGTTCGTGTCTGTACCAGGCGATGTCCAGCATCACGAGAATATCTTTTTCCCGGAAAGGCTTTACGAGGAAGCCATAGGGCCGCGTCACCTTCGCCTCGTCCAGTGTTTTCTGGTTGGAGTTGGCAGAAAGAAAAACGAAGCCAATGTTTTTTTCGTTCAGTTTTCTTGCCAGGTCTATCCCGGTTAAGTTTCCCCGCAGGAAAATATCCAGCAACACCATATCCGGCCTGTTGTTTTCCACCATTTCCAATGCTTCGGGAACGGAACGTGCGATGCCGCAAACCTGGTAGTCCGCGCGCTCCAATATCATCTGGAGGTTATTGGCTTCAATGAACTGATCTTCAACTATCAGTATTTTTTTCTTCATATAATTATTCCTGCTCAAATTTATGTGTTGGCAATGTTGTGCGTTTCTCCCAACGGTGTTTTGCGAAACACCATGCTCACGTGGGTTCCGGCACGACTTTCCATAGAAAATTCCGCCTGGATATCTTCACTCAATCCTTTCATCAGTTTTATACCGAGCGAATCTTCATTGCCGTTGCCCCATCCTTCCGGAAGCCCTACACCATCGTCTACCACCTGCACCAGGATACGTTCTCCGGCTTCCTGCCGCATCACGATGTTCACTTTACCGGAACGGTTATCCGGGAAAGCGTATTTAATCGCGTTCGTGATGGCTTCGTTCATGACCAGCGCCACCGGCACGGCCTGGGAGATGTCCAGTTTTATCGCATCAATGGAAGTATGAAAAATTATTCTTTCCCCGGTATCGAAACTCTCCGTCAAATAACGCAGCAATTCGGGTACGAACGCCGACATGTCAATTACCGCAGAAGTCTCCATCTGGTAAAGCTTCTGATGGGTCAACGACATAGCATGCACCCGGTGCTGACTGTTCCGAACCGCCAACAGGGCTTCGTCTTTCAGGTAAGCTGATTGAGATTCCAGCAAACTGGTAATGGTTTGCAAGTTATTTTTTACCCTGTGGTGCACTTCTTTCAGCAGCCATTCTTTTTCATTCAGCAATCTTTCCAGCGATTGGTTCTTCAAGTTCAACTCCCTACCATTCTGCTTTTTGATGCGGTACTGGTTGTAGAGCAGTGCCAGTACAAAAAGGAGCAACACCATACCCGCCAGAGAAAAACGGCGAAGGTCACGCGCATTCTGCAATTCCATGCGCCTGCGTTTGTTTTCCAGGTCCAGTTCCTTGATCAGCG
>CAMLPA010000344.1 GCA_946481605.1 uncultured Flavihumibacter sp.
ACCAGGAACAGGATTGAACTCTTTAACCGCGCTCATCCATCCCAAAAAATACAAATGCACATTACATCCGGCGAAACAGGTACAATTGCTATATTCCGTTTTCAAAACCGGATCGGGTATGATTAACGCAGTAATTATTGACGATGAGCCCCTCAACATCACCAACCTGCAAAGGCTGCTGGAACAGTATTGTCCGGATGTACACATCATCAATACAGCCACCAGCGCCGATAAAGGGGCGGAAATTATCATGAAAGATGCGCCAGATCTCGTTTTCCTCGATATTCAAATGCCGGGGAAAACCGGATTTGATATGCTGGCCACACTTCCACACAATAATTTCGCCCTGATATTTGTAACAGCTTTCGACCAGTTCGGGATTCAGGCCATCAGGTGCTCGGCTATCGATTACCTGTTGAAACCTATTGAAGTGGAATGCTTACAAGCAGCAGTAACAAAGGTGAAAACCCGCATGGCCGACAAACATAAAAACCTGCTGCTGGACAACCTCCTGCACACCATACAGCACCGCTTCTCTCCCAATGAACACAGGCTCGCACTTCCTTCACTCAAAGAAACACGTTTTGTGTACACCAGGGATATCGTCCGTTGTGAAAGCAACAACAGCTACACCAGTTTTTACCTTTTGGGCGGAGAAAAGATCACGGTCACCAATCCGATCCATGAATACGAAGCGTTACTTGTACCATACGGTTTTATCCGGACCCACCAGTCGCACCTGGTGAACGGGAAATTCGTTAAAAGCATGACCAGGGGAGCCGATGCGCTTATCCTGTTGGAGGATGGCGAACAAGTGCCGGTTTCCAGACTGAAAAAAGAGTTGGTAAAGAAAATGCTTTCATGATCCTTCAAAAAAAATCCCCGACCAGTGCTTTTCAGCAACCAGGCGGGGTTGAACATCACCTCAAATACTTATTGCTTCACAATTGCAATATGCTCTTCACTACGCCCCTGCTGCACTTTAAAATGATAGATACCCGCAGCAAGGTGTTGTACCGGAACATAGCCCGAGTTGCCGCTAAACTGTTTTGTGCCCACCAACATACCTTGCGCATTATAAATCTGTACTGATGTTTGTCCATCAGCCTGATTGCCCTGGATAAAAACCGTATGTTGAGCGGGATTGGGGAACACTTTAAAATGAATATCATTTTTGAAATTCACTGTTGTTACAGGCGAATAAGCAAAACTTCCATCCTGGTCGAATTGTTTGATGCGGTAATAATTCATTCCCGCGTTGGGCCGTTGGTCAACAAATTCATATTTACTAACGGAAGTACTGTTCCCGCGCGCGATTTGCGTGGTAATGGAAACCCAGTTTATTCCGTTCGCACTGCGTTCCACCACATATTCTTTCGTGTTGTATTCTGAAGCCGTTTCCCAAAGCACTTTTATAAAATTGTCCATTGGTGTGGCAGATAATTTCCAGCCTGTCACGGGTAAAGTTGCGCCTGCAGTGGCAACGGTAAACGGAGAAAAACTTCCTGTATAACCGGTATAAATCAAGCTATTGCTTCCGGCTGAAGTTGTTCCCGTTTGCTCCTCCCACAGTGTACCATTGTAATGATAGAGCGCCGGCATCCCCAATATACGTGATACTTCCCCCGGGTTCCAGTTAAAAACAAAGTTCACGCCTGCACCTGCGTTCGCATTGAGTTTAGTGATATCCCAGGTACGTTGCACATGCGGTTGAAGCACTGTTCCACCGGAGTTGCCTTCTCCCAGTACCGCATCTGAAACCGCTACAGAAAACAAGTCGGTTGCTCCGGAATTATTCGTGATTTGAACAGGGTTGTAAGCGCTGTTACCCACGGGGAAATTTACAGAAGCGCCATTCGCAATATTCATTCCCAACTTACCGGAACCATTGGTTTGAATATAATTTGAAGCATCCACTCCGGATATTGCACCAATACAGGTTAATCCAAACGTTCCCAATTCAATATTCCGTCCGGCGCCGTTAAACAGAATATGCCCCATGGTCCAGTTTTGGCCGAGCGTAAGGTTGCGGGATGCGGCGGCATTCATCACCACATCCATACCTTCCAGCGGTACAAAATTATTTACCCAGTTAGTTGTTGTGGAGAAGGTGCTGCTGCTGTTGCCGGTCCATTCGGGACACTGTGCCGTAAGTGGCTGCCAGCTCAGGAAAGGATAGCCCCCATTCGCAGAGGGATTCATGCCCCAGTAATCGTTGTTGCCGTTCAACCTTTCGCAGGCCATATCCCAGGAGGCGAGAAAGAAAGTATTCATCAGTTGCAACTGCGCTGTAGTAGCGCCGGTGCCTGCGGCAGATGTGGCGCGGGTAGAAGTGGTGGTGTTCCAGAAGCAGTTGCTGACCACACCCGAACTTACGGCAGTGAACCCACCGAACTGTCCAACTGAACCATTCACCGATCCTGTGGAATAACAGTTGGAAACGGAGCCGGTATTAGCGGTGATTCTTCCGGCAAACCCTCCGGTTCCCCTGGCAGTGTTGCTGGTAGCAACCGGGCCGGTTGTAGCACCAAGCGCGTAACAATTGCTTACTGTGTAGTATCCGTTAATCAATCCTGCGAAACCACCAATATCACCATTGTTGGAACTGGTAGCCGTAGACAAAGAAACCGTTCCGGTGGCATAACAACTTCCCGCAACTGCTGCGGGAGCCGCAAAAGATTCAATCACACCAAAAGCGCCACCAATGAACCTTGTATCTGCGGTTACATTGCTGCTTACGTTCGCAGAAGAATAAGAATTTCGTATCTGAGATCCCGTTAGCAGGTACCCTACCAAACCGCCAACCCTTTGTCTACCCCGCACGGTGCCGGAACTCACCAACTCGTTCAGGTCGGTATAAATTGTGCACCCTGCCACGCCGCCCACTGCCCCGGAAGCGGTGGCATTCGTGGGATCAGCCACGATGGTGGAATTTAATACCTCTAAATGGATCAAATTAGTTCTTGTACCTGCATCGCCCGCTGCCATGCCCACAATACCACCTACCCGGTCGCGACCGGTAATGGTGGCGGCAGATAAAGTCATGTGGTTGAGGGTGCCCCCAAAAACGTATTTGAACAGTCCCACAGAATCTGCTGTAACACGGTTGATATAAAGGTTATTTATCGCGTAAGTATTGCCGTTGTAATGACCGGTAAAAGGTGTGGCAGCATTTCCGATAGGCAGAAAACCATAGCCACCGTTGTAACAGGCTAAACTGGTGGCCGCCGCGCTGAAAGAAGCCGTTTGCTCAAATACCTTATCCCAGGAAGCACTGTTGTTGCTGATCCAGATCAGTTCATTCAGATTTGAAATAAAATAGGGCGAACCCACGGTTCCAGATCCGGAAGGTAATGTACCTGAGGGCTGCAACACGAAAACGGTTACTGTCGCGGAATAATCAGTGTTCATGCCGTCCACCACTTCGGCACGGTAATAACGCGTTTCTGTAAGCGCTCCTATTTGTACACTGGTGAGCGTAGCGCCGGTAGCGCCTGAAATATTACTCCAGGAATTGTTGTCGGAAGATACCTGCCACTGGATGCTGCCGGTACTGCCGGTAAGGGTAATATTGGAAGGTGTATTCCCGGAACAGATATTCTGGTCGGCGGAAACGGTCCCCGGCGGTAATGCGGGCGCAGATTTATCAGAATGTTTCCAGGCTGTAATTAAAGGAGAAGTTGCATTACCTGAATCGGCCAAAACAGGGTAAGAACTTAGACAAATAAAAACAATACTCAGACTTACAGCGGTGCTAAGGTTCATACTTATTGGATTTAGGGAAGAATCACTATCCGTGATTGGGGGCAAATCTATTGTACGCCTCCCTTATTCGGAATAAGTAAAAACCATTACCGGAGCGGTTTTTGACAAATGTCAATTAATGACAAAGCTTCTTGCTTTCAATTATCACTGAAATGCTTTTAATGGGATGAGCATTTATGTTAGCTTAAAAACTTACTGTTTCGCAAAGGTTTTTCCCGCTTCTTCCAGCATTTTTCTCAACACCGGCAGCGATGCTTTACCCATGCCGTGCAGGTCCAGTACTTCCCGTTCAGTGCGGGCTGCGAGTTGCTTTATATTGGTGATGCCTGCGTTTTCCAGCGCTCTTCTGGCAGGCGCAGCCAGTCCTGCCCCGAAACCCGCTACTGGCTTTTTCATTTTTTCGCATTCCGGACAAACAGGACAATCACTGCTTTTGTAGTATCGGTGCCCGTTTTTGCAAACACGTAATGATTTCTTTTTGAATTTATCTTCATTCTCCTTTGCACGGAAACGCACCATTTCAGTAATCAGTTGAACAGGCAGTGGTTTATCCAGCGAAAACTGAACGGCACCTTTCGAAGTAGTGTACGTTTTCAGCTTGCTTTCAAACTTTGTAATAGCGGAAGGCGAAGGGTAAAATCCCAGGTGATTTTTAGCCAGTGCGAAATGCACCAGGTTACCGTGCAAGTAAAAAGTAGGCATGGCATAACTGATGATTTCGGTGGCAG
>CAMLPA010000345.1 GCA_946481605.1 uncultured Flavihumibacter sp.
TGCTGCCGTAGGATTCGTGCCCGGGAAAAACTTTTGGGAAATGATGGTGGATAAACTTCCGAAAATGTAAAAATCGTACCATTCAATCAGGGTACCAACAGAGGAGGCGGTGATCACCTTCCAGATTCCTTTGGGTGCAGGCATGTTCGTTAGAGTATATATTCTGCTAAATATACAAAGCAACTTCGTATAACCATCCTGCCCAATAAAAAAAGCCCATTGCCTTGCGGCAACGGGCCTATGGTGTAGAAAGCGAAAACGGTTAAAGGTTATCGTACTCGTATAACGGGTCGATATGTGTACCTGGCGCCATGTCGAATACAGGATTGAGGATACCGTCTTTTAATCCATACACCCAACCGTGCAGGTGCGGACGCTGATGGTGTTTCCACGCAGCCTGGATAATAGAGGTTTTGGCCAGGTTCATCACCTGCTCTTTGGTATTGAGCTCCACAAGCCTGTCGGCACGGGCTTCTTCGTCCTTGATACCATCGATTTCGTCGCGGTGGATACGGTACACATCCTTGATGTTCCTGAGCCATTTGTTGATGATGCCCAGGCTGTGCTGTGTCATGGATGCTTTCACGCCACCACAACCGTAGTGACCACAAACGATGATGTGCTTCACTTTGAGGTGGTTCACGGCATAGTCGAGTACGCTAAGCAGGTTGAGGTCCGTATGTACGACCATGTTGGCGATGTTCCTGTGTACGAATATTTCGCCCGGTGCTGTGCCCGTCACTTCGTTGGCGGGTACGCGGCTGTCGCTGCACCCGATCCAAAGAAATTCAGGCGTCTGGATTTTTGCCTGGCGGAGAAAGTATTCAGGATCGTCGTCTACCTTTTCTTTTGCCCATGCTTTGTTGGTCAGTAATAATTTTTCGAATGATTTCATCTTTAGTGTGTTTTTTCCAGCTTAATGAATGTTTTCCTTTGCAGATAAATTGTTTAATGGGGATCAGACTTCTTCGCCATCACCATTTCCCCGTTCAGGATGGCTTCGTTGAAACCGTGTTCGCGGTATAAACTTTTTTTCAGTTCCACTTTGATGTTTTTCAGTGGTGCGTGTATCATGAAATCCTCAATAATATCGACTACATCCGCATCAATGAAATCAGCACTTGATATATCAATCAAAACATAACCATCTTCTGGAATGGCTTCCAGCCTTTGTTTGATGATGGGTTTGTTGAGGAAGGAAACATCTTTCCGGAGGCGGACAAGGTGACGGTTACCATCACTTACCACATGCACGGCTGTTTTGAAATTGCTGCGCAATACAAAGAACAAACCTACTGCAATACCGATCATGATGCCGATCAGCAGGTCGGTAAGGAGGATGGCCACGATGGTGATCACAAATGGCGCGAACTGGTTCCATCCTTTTTTATAGAACTCTTTGAACAAAGATGGTTTGGCCAGTTTATAGCCTGTGAATATCAGGATGCCGGCCAGTGCAGACAAGGGTATCTTGTTCAGCAAACCAGGAATCATCGCCGCGCAGAGCAGCAACAGCATACCGTGGGTAATGGCAGATATTTTTGTTTTCGCCCCTGAGTTTACGTTCGCCGAAGTACGCACGATCACTGAAGTAATGGGTAATCCGCCGATGAGTCCTGAGATCAGGTTACCCGCGCCCTGTGCTTTCAACTCCCGGTTGGTAGGGGTCACACGTTGGTAGGGATCCAGTTCGTCCGCTGCTTCAATGTTCAGCAATGTCTCCAGGCTCGCCACAATAGCGAGGGTGAGTGCAGTGGTCCAAACGGCCATATTCGTGAGGTGGCTAAAATCCGGGAAAGAGAAAAAGGAGAGGAACCCTTCCACTGAGGTCGCCACTGGAATGTTCACAAGATGGGATGATTTGAGCGCAGTGTCTGGGTTGCTTGAAATAAGGTATTCATTAATACCTACAGCCACCAGTACCACCACGAATGGCGAAGGGATCAGCTTAAATATCTTCGCTTTCTTCACCAGTACTTTTTCCCATAGTACCTGTATGAGTATGGAGATCACACCGATTGCCATGGCAACGGGTAGTATATAGTTGAGGGAATGGAAAATTCCTGTGAAGGTGTTTTCACCCCCTTTACCCGCAAATGCTTCGTTGCCTTCGAAATCCGCATCATATCCTACCAGGTGCGGTAGTTGTTTGAGGATCAGAATAAGACCGATCGCGGCCAGCATGCCTTTGATTACACTGCCGGGGACATAGTCGCCAACAACACCCGCTTTCAGGAACCCGAAAATAAGTTGCAGTGCACCTGCAAGCACTACGGCCAGCAGGAATGCCTCATACACCTGAAGTTTAAGTATCGCAGCCGCTACAATGGCCGTTAAGCCTGCGGCGGGTCCACTCACGCTCAACTGCGAACCACTGAGTGTGCCAATAACAATGCCTCCGACAATACCGGCGATTAAGCCTGAAAAAGGAGGTGCGCCCGATGCCAGGGCTATCCCCAAACATAGTGGTAATGCCACCAGGAACACCACCAGCGCTGAAGGAATATCATTCCCCAGCGAGCTGAAATAATTTTTCGCTTTCTTAACCATTTTGAAACTTTTTAAACGTGCTGAATGATGATATAACGATGAGTCTCATAGCCCCTCATGTGCACAAACGAACACATGGCTATTCCCGCGGAAGCGGAATCCTGAAACCTTTACTGATTACAATAAGAAATAAGGAAGAAAAGGTTATGCGATAACCTGTTCGGGAGGTGGTGTGTTCAGTTCAAAATGAACTGCAAGACTTTTTCCTGTAAAATGAAACTTATGATGTGTAAGGTAAGCATCCGTAGCGGGATGCGCTATTTCACTGTGGTCGTGAAGGTACTCGGAGAGGGAGTTGGAGCCGCTTTCGGCTCTTTCTTCTGCCATGTTGTTGGCGTTGTTTTCAGAAGTATCATTATCAGGTCCGGGCGGAGCAGGCAGGTCATCGCTTTGGGCGATTTGAACCAGGCCTTCCGTATCGGGATAGATAAATACATTACTGATGGTGAGGAAGGCAAGCGCAAACACCATCAGGCCAACGGAGAGGAATTTCCGGGCCATTTGAAATGGTGATATCTGGTTGGTTGCTTTCATCATCAGACGTAAAAATAGGGATGTTCCCCCATAACTGGAACCCTGTTAATAAAATTAACAATTTTAACAGCCAAACCTTGGATGGATCGCAAAAGAAAAACGTAACTATTTGATTTTGTTCATCCCGGAGGAATGTTTTTACTTTATGGCCTCAAAATGTAACGTGCTATGTCATATCCCTATCAGATCAAATCTTTTGAAAGCTACAAGGACGCGTACGAGAAAAGTGTAAAAGATCCGGAAGGCTTCTGGGCGGAGATCGCCGCTCATTTCCAGTGGAGAAAAAAATGGGATAAAGTACTGAACTGGAATTTTTCGGAGCCGAAAGTGGAATGGTTCGCCGGCGGAAGGCTGAACATTACTGAAAGCTGCCTCGACCGTCACCTCGAGAAACTCGGGGATAAACCCGCGATCATCTGGGAACCGAACAATCCCGAAGAAAGAACCCGTGTGGTCACCTACGAACGTTTGCATAAAAGGGTATGCCAGTTCGCCCAGGTATTGAAAAACAACGGTGTAAAAAAAGGTGACCGCGTATGTATTTATATGGGGATGGTGCCTGAACTGGCTTATGCCGTCCTGGCCTGCGCACGCATCGGCGCCATTCACAGCGTTATTTTCGGTGGGTTCTCCGCCCAAAGTATCGCCGACCGCCTGGAAGATGCCAAAGCTGAGTTTATTGTTACCTGTGATGGTGCTTACCGCGGCGCCAAAGATATTCCCCTCAAAAGTGTGATTGACGATGCGCTTATAGGAAACAAACTGGTGAAAAGGGTGATCGTTTATACCCGCACCCGCACGCCCGTGAGTATGATCAAGGGCCGCGACGTGTGGTGGGAAGATGAAATGCTCAAGGTAACCGACACGCTGCCCGTAAACGGTTTCGGTGATGTGGAAGTGATGGACGCTGAAGACCCGCTGTTTATTTTGTACACATCAGGCAGTACGGGGAAACCCAAAGGTGTGGTGCATTCCTGCGCCGGTTACATGGTGTGGGCGAATTATACTTTTGTGAACGCGTTCCAATACCAGCCCGGTCAGGTACATTTCTGTACTGCGGATATCGGCTGGATCACCGGACACAGTTATATTCTCTACGGGCCACTGAGTGCAGGCGCAACTTCCATTATGTTTGAAGGTATTCCCACCTGGCCCGATGCCGGACGCTTCTGGGATATAGTGGACAAATACAAGGTGAATATTCTCTATACCGCGCCCACAGCCATTCGCAGCCTGATGGGCTTCGGACTGGATCCCCTCAAAGACAAAGACCTTTCTTCGCTTAAAGTCCTGGGAACGGTGGGCGAACCCATCAATGAAGAAGCCTGGAACTGGTACGATGAACACATCGGCAAAAAACAATGCCCCATCGTGGATACCTGGTGGCAAACCGA
>CAMLPA010000346.1 GCA_946481605.1 uncultured Flavihumibacter sp.
AATCCCTTGCCGATGGTCCGGTACAAAAGAGCAGGTCCAGAATGGATAAGTTGGGTTTGAACCCATGTCGCTCTTCAAACACCTGGGGATATACAGGGGCATCACCGGACTGGTAGTTTTTGGGCAACCATTTGTCTGTTACATCTTGATGGGTTGCGCCATGATTAATGTCCTCAACCTGCTTTAGCACCTTCCAGTCGGGTCTCCACTTCAGGTTTTCGAGGCTCCACTTCCAACACGCATCATCCCATTCCCAGAGGTAATTAAAATCTACTTCATATAAAACTTCAAGTGAGTGTTTATAGTATTCAAACCAGGGAGATCTGTTATAAGCTGATATGATGGATCGCCAATGTTGCACCTGCCATTTTTGCTGATTGTCGATTAGAACATCTTTCATTGGGATACGCTGGTTCCTCCCGTGCACAAGCGGAACGGACAATTCTATAATGCCGTTTCCTCCTAATAGGAGGGTACGGTTACGGAAACTCATCTTTCTATACGGATTGTATATATCAAATTCAATATTTGTTGCTCCAAACAAAGTTTTATAGTAATTAATACATGCAAAATATTGAAATTCAGTTATTAAAGTCATTATATAACCTTGAATTTAATTTGAATTGAAATTATGTTGATAAGAGTGAATTTATTGTATAAATTGGCTATAATATTAGTAATTAAAACTGTAAATAAACAATGTAAATTACTGTAAATTAATAATTTATACTAAATTTTTAATACTAAAAATATTAGATGTTAATTGCAGCCATCCTCTGTCATAATGCCATCCTGTAAAGCTAATACTTTTAGCAAAGGTTTTCCTAATTTTTTCTGCTGTTTAAAACATGGAACAGTTTTTCTACTACATTTAATTCAGGTTATAGAACAAGGAATATTTCGAAGAAAGCGTAACAAAAAATGAATACTTCAAATAAAATTGCAGGTGTAATAATGGCAGCCTCCTTATTTGCAGCTTGCGGGAAGCCAAAAGATCTTCAGTATGTTTCAACCACCAATTGGGGGGTAGAACAGGTAGGATCAAAGCAAACCACCATCAATGCGGAGGTGCGCTATTTCAATCCAAATGGCTTTGCGCTCCAGCTCAAAAAGGCGGATTGTGATGTATTTGTAGAGGATAAATTCCTGGGGCATTTTCAACTGGACACACTGCTCCGGATGCCGGCCAGGGACACTTTTATGATACCCGTACGGCTACAAACCGAGACCGGGAAATTGCTGGGAGCCGGACTGGCCCTGCTGAAAAAGGAGGTGAAAGTTCGCGTGAACGGAAATGTAAAAGTGGGACGTTCCGGTGTTTTTATGAATGTGCCCCTTCAATACGAAGGCGTTCAGCGGATCGAGTTTTAGTAAAAACCGCGTAGTTCGGGGAGCAGTTTTTCCACCACATCGCGGATACTTGGGAAGGTATTTTCCATGTATTTGTCCAGGTCGGTAAGGGGTACCCACTGCGTTTCCAGGATGTCTTCCTCTGTTTGTGGGGTTAGTTTATCCTGGTTTTGGGTACGCATCAGGAACCAATGTGAAGGCTTAAGTATATGGTGACCACTCTCATTATAGGTATGGTGAGTGGTCAAAAGCGGCTTGATCAACGTTACTGCTTCGATGCCCGTTTCTTCCATCACTTCCCTTACGGCGCATTCCGAAGGCGTTTCTCCGGCCTCCATTTTTCCTTTAGGGAGGTCCCATTTTCCTCTTCTGAAGATCAGCAGCAGTTCATTCTTTTCGTTCAATACGGCACCGCCGGCAGCCTCTACAATCATGAATTTTTTCCAGAAAGCATTTTGCAGGGTAAGCGCGTCTTCGTGGAGAAATATCCCCGCATGCACTTTGGGTTGTTCCATTTCATGCAGCATGGATTTTACTGCGGGAAGTGAAAATTCATCGATAAAAACGGCATCATCGTGGTGGAGGAAAGGTTCCAGTTCAGGCGTAATCTTATCGGTCAGGAACAGCGGCTTATCGTTGAAAAAAATTTTAAGAAGCATGGAGTGCAGTATTTAGAAAGCGAATTATCGGCTACCTTCGCGCCATGGTAAACGAAAAAGCTGTAGCCGAAAAACTTTTACAAAGTAACGCTATCCGGTTGAATGTTCAGGAACCTTTTACCTGGGCATCCGGATGGAAAAGTCCCATTTATTGCGACAACAGAAAAGTGCTCTCCTTCCCTTTCATCCGTGATTTTGTGAAGTCGGAAATGAGCAATGTCCTTTTCGAGAAATTCCCCGAAGCTGATGTGCTGGCGGGTGTGGCCACAGCGGGCATCGCCTGGGGTGCCCTGGCTGCCGACCAGTTGAAACTGCCCTATATGTACGTGCGTCCCAAGCCGAAAGAGCACGGGCTGGGCAATCAGATCGAAGGCGCTTACGAAGCCGGTCAGAAAGTGGTGGTGATCGAAGACCTGATTTCCACGGGAAAAAGCAGTTTACAAGTAGTGGATGTGCTCCGTGCGGCAGGACTGGAAGTGGTGGGTATGGTGTCCATTTTCAATTATGGGTTCCCCGTAGCCGCTGAGGCTTTTGAAAAAGCGAGTGTGCCCTGGATTTCTTTAACGAATTATTCAAGTCTGATCAGTTTGGCGATAGAGAAAGGAATTGTAACTTCCGACCAGGAAAATTTGCTGCTGCAATGGCGGGAAAATCCTTCCACCTGGGGCAGATGATCCATTAAAATTATACGTATGAAAAAATCCGTTCAATTGTTGCTGGTCACTTTATTCGTGGCCGTTTCAGGAGCTTTCGCGCAAACGCCGAAAGTAAAAACCGAAAAAATCCCCACGCCTACCGTTCAGTGTGAAATGTGCAAGAACAAGATTGAGAACTACCTGAAAAGGGTGGATGGCATTCAAACTGTGAAAGTAGATTACAAAAAGAAAGAGACCACGGTTAAATATGTTACCGACCGCACCAATATTGAGGCGATCAAAACACATATCGCGAATGTAGGGTATGACGCTGGTGATGTAACGGCAGAACCTGAGGCGTACAAGAAATTGCCTTCCTGCTGTAAGAAAAAGGAGTAAGCTTTTGCTAAGAGAATATTTTGAAGGATGCTGAATTTGTTTCGGTGTCCTTTTTTTATTTGTATCACGCGGATTTTACGCAGTTTTTTCACGCGATTGCTTCGTTCCTCGCAACGTTGTTTGTGTTTGGAGTGCTTTCTTTTAAGGGGGATATTTTATTGCTCGCAAAGGCGCAAAGACGCTAAGCCTTAATTAGATTTTGATTTGTTGTATTGTGGAGGTTTCGTTTGTGAGTTTGTTGCCGATAAATAGCAAAATGCTTTGCTTTTATACAAAATTGTAAGGGGGTAGCTAATTATAAATAAACTTTAATAATAAATCCTATCAACCCCTACTCAACATGCTGCACATCAACAGCCAACGTGGCGCCTGCGAGGAACGAAGCAGCGCGCCTTTGCGAGAAAATATCCCTCCGCAACATGCAATTCAACCGCTCCTTGCGTCCTTGCTCCCTTGCGAGGAACGAAGCAGGAAGCAATCGCATGACCTACTTTTCCTCTAACTTGAAAAGACTATCCACGAACTCTTCTTTATCGAACACCAGCAAATCCTCGATCTTTTCGCCCACACCAATAAACTTCACCGGAATTTTGAATTGATTCGCAATGGCCAATACCACGCCACCTTTAGCGGTACCATCCAGCTTGGTGATGGAAAGTGCGGTAACCTCTGTTGCAGCGGTAAAATGTTTGGCCTGTTCCAATGCGTTCTGTCCTGTGGAGCCATCCAGTACCAGCATTACTTCGTGGGGCGCATCGGGAATAACTTTCTGGACAACACGCTTTATTTTGGAGAGTTCCTCCATCAGGTGTGCCTTGTTGTGCAGGCGGCCTGCTGTATCGATGAGGATTACATCTGCGCCCTTTGCCACACCACTGTTTACAGTATCGAAGGCCACGGATGCAGGATCGCTGCCCATTTCCTTTTTCACGATGGGCACACCTGCCCTTTCGCTCCAGATGGTAAGCTGATCTACTGCGGCTGCACGGAAAGTATCGGCTGCCCCCAACAAAACTGAGTAGCCAGCAGACTTAAAGTTGTGCGCGAGTTTCCCGATGGTAGTGGTTTTACCAACACCATTAACTCCTACCACCAGTATCACATAAGGACGCTTTCCTTCGGGAAGTTTATAGCCAGCGTAACTGTTTTCGGGCGCGTCCACCAGGATACCCTGGATCTCTTCGCGGAGAATGCGGTTGAGTTCTCCGGTATTCAGGTATTTATCTTTCGCGACCCTTTCTTCGATCCTTTTGATGATTTGCACGGTGGTATCTATCCCCACATCGGCACCTACCAGGGCTTCTTCCACGCTATCGAGCACTTCGTCATCAACAGTACTTTTTCCCGCGATGGCTTTGGTGATTTTGGAGAAAAAGCTGTCTTTGGTTTTCTGCAATCCCTGGTCCAGGCTTTCCTTTTCTTTCTTACCGAACA
>CAMLPA010000347.1 GCA_946481605.1 uncultured Flavihumibacter sp.
TCAGCAGCGCGGAGTTCCATAAGCCGGGCCACGGAGCGGAGCAGTTTATTCATATCGATGTTGCGCTTCTCGGGTAGCGGCAGTTTCACGAGGTCCGCAAAACCTCTCATGAAACCGTTGAGGTTGTTGTTGCGTTCGATGGCTACTTCAAAAGCTTCCCGTAAAGTATCCATTGTACCCGGTTGCCAGAGCGCTTCTGTATGCAAGGCGGAAGACATGATTGAATTAACCGGCCCGGTGGTATTGTTCACTTCATGCGCCATCATCCGGATCACTTTTTCATACACTTTCTTTTCGGCGGCCAGTATTTCTGCGGTGAGTTCTTCGATCATGATGAAATGACGGGGAAACCCACGGTCGATAAAATGTGATTTCTGAATCTTATACGTCTGAACGCCGGAAACGGCCAGGGTTTTCGCTTCGCCCGACTTCAGTTCTTTCATGGCCTGAAGGATCGGATGGAGGTGATCGCCGTTTTTCAACGCGGTTTCTTCCGTCCCCAGTATATTGATGGCGCGTGGATTCACCTGTTGAATCATCCCATTAAAATCGAGTACGATGATCCCGGTGGGGGAAGTCTGGATAAGTTTCTCCAGGAAAAAATGCTGGCGTTCCTGTTGCAGTCTTTCGGCGCGGAGTTCTTCGATCATCTGGTTGTACACGTCGATAAGTTTATCCATTTCGAAGCTGCCGGTGCGGAGCAGCTTTACACTGAAATCCCTGTCGCGGATGGCTTCGGTGCCCTGCACCAGCATGTTCAGGGGATCAATGAGTGCGCGGTACAGTCGCCAGGAGAAGAATACAGACACGAGTATCAGCACTTCTGAAGCGAGGAACAGCAACCTGTTCCGTTCGAATACAACGAAACTGAGCGCCAGCATCAGCAGGTGCACGGTGCCCACGAAGAGCAAGTATTTAGTCTTGAGCTTCATCGTAAGCGATATTGTATTTCTCCAGCCTCCGGTACAATGAACTCCGTGTGATACCCAGAGAAGTAGCGGCCCTCGAGATACTGTTGCGGTGGAACGACAGGGCCCTTCGGATCATCTCCACCTCCAGTTCTTCCAGCGTAATAGTGCCTACGCCGGGCAACCGGAGGTTTCCTTCTGAAGCGGGCGAGAGTTCCAACTGGCGGTTAAAATCCTCGATTTCCAATTGGTCGTTTCCGCTCACCAGGATGGTTCTTTCCACCAGGTTCTTGAGCTGGCGAATGTTTCCGGGCAGCGGCAGTTGCTGCAACCATTTCATGGCCGAAGGGGCAACGGAAACACCGGGCCGCTGGTATATTTCTTTGAGGTTTGCGATAAAACTGTTTACCAGCAGGGGTATATCACCCGCTCTTTCCCTCAAAGCGGGCAGCCGGAGGGTGATGAGGTTGATGCGGTAGAGGAGGTCCTCGCGAAAACCACCTTTGCTCACCATGTCCTGCAGATTTTTGTTGGTGGCACACACCACACGTACATCCGCGAATTTCGTTCGACTACTCCCCAGCACTTCGTAAGTTTTGTCCTGCAATACGCGCAGCAGTTTCACCTGACTGGCAGGATCAAGGTCGCCGATTTCATCGAGGAAGATGGTACCTTTATTGGCCATTTCGAAACGCCCGGTTCTGTCGTAACGTGCATCTGTAAACGCACCGCGCACATGACCGAACATTTCACTTTCAAAAAGAGAAGATGATATACCACCGAGGTTCACTTTCACAAACGGCTTATTCTTGCGGACGCTGTTCTGGTGAATGGCTTCCGCCACCAGTTCCTTTCCCGTGCCACTTTCGCCCATGATGAGCACAGGCGCATCGGTGGGTGCCACGCGGCCAATCGTTTCCAGCACCTGCAACATAGCCGGGTCTTCCCCTATAATCTGCCGGAAGGCGAACTGTTCATCCAGTTGTTTCCTGGATTGCGGGCGTTGCTTTTCTTTGTTGAGTTGCAGTAAAGTGCGGATGGCCTGTAACAACTGCTCATTCTGCCAGGGCTTCGTTACAAAATCATTGGCCCCCAGTTTCATACCCTGTACGGCAAGGGCTATACTTCCCCAGCCAGTGATCAGGATAATAGGCAAAGACGGTTCTTTTTGCCTGATCTTTTCCAGCAACTCCATCCCTTCCCTTCCGGAAGTATCGAGGGAAAAATTAAGGTCCAGCAATACCAGTGAAGGCCTCAGCTTTTCGATCTTTTCCAGCGCCGCCAAAGGTTCTTCCGCAACATCCGCAGCCATCCCCTGTTGTTTCAGCAATAAAAGCAAGGAAGTACGAACAGCAATATCGTCATCAATGATCAGCACCATTTCATCACATCGTTTATAGGTTAAAAGTAACACTAATTGCGCCTCAGCCCAACCATTCCGCTGAAGATACGAGCATCCGCTAATCTTCGTGGAGCGCTACCGCCGGTTGAATACCCGCGGCTACTTTCCCCGGATAAACGGCGCACAACATAACCAGCAGCAGGATAAACGCCATCGCGAGGAAAATAGCCGAGATATAAACGCCTGAAGGCAAATCGAAGAGGTGCAGTAAAGGAAACTGAACCGCGAACAAACCGCCCAGCAACAGGGAGAGTGCACTCAACACTAGTGTTTCCGTCACTACCTGCCGTGATACATCTGCCGATGTGGCGCCGATGGCCCTGCGCAAACCAATTTCCTGTCTGCGTAAACTAATGTTGTACCACAGTACGCCAAACAAGCCCAGCGCTACATTCACGATCAGGAATCCCGCCACCACGAACCAGATAATGAGCGGCACCACGGTGATACCGTTCTTTACCACGCGCTTCTCCGAAAGGTGTTCAATTTCAATAGAAGCGCCTTTAAAAAGACCATTCAGCGTTTTGTACAACCGGCTCTCGAATGCCGCATCGGCGGAAGGTGAAACCCTGATCATGGCCACCGATACCCAATCATAGAAATTACTGTCCACTTTTGAATACACCGCTTTGAAAGGCGCATTGTAATCACCTTTATCTTTCAGGTCGCGGATTACACCAATCACTTCTTTTTCCTTACCGCTTACGGTTACCATTTTACCAACCGCGCCTCCTTCCGGAAACAACTTTTCTTTGGCCGTTTCATTCAGCACTACAGGTGGCAGCTTCCGGCCGTTATCGCGTGGCGAAAACCAGTTTCCTTCAAGCACTTCCGGCTTTAACACTTTTTCATACCGCTCGTCCATCGTATAATCATCTGCCATAATTTCCAGG
Organism: uncultured Flavihumibacter sp.; assembly: GCA_946481605.1. The sequence goes on from CAMLPA010000347.1 coordinate 3,204, forward strand.
ATTCCATTCTTTACATCGGTGCCATTCACGTTCATCGTAAAGGGTGCGTTCTCGCTCGTATAAGTCATAGCTTCCACTTCCGGCAAGGCTTCCACCCTGTTCCGGATGGCCTCATACAACATCACCAGCGAATCTTTTTTTTGTGTGCCAGTCTCATGATTGGTAAAAGTGATGGTCCATACATGGTTGTAATCGAAGCCCATCGGTCGTTTGTAGTTGTTGTAATAATACACGATGGAGGAAAAAACGCCGAATACCACCAGGAACGCCACCAGTATTTCTATAAAAAGCAGGAAGTTTTGTCTCTTCCTGTTCCATATCAGTTTAAAATAATGCGCTAACATTTTGTAAGATTTAATTTTTACGACTATTGCGCCATCTTGAGCGCGCGTACCACTTGCAGTTTCGACATGCGCCAGGCAGGATAAACTCCGGAGAGCAGGCCGAATAGCATACAGATCACAAAACTCAGTCCCAGTACTTTATAATTCATGGTAAGTACACCACCGGGAATAAGTTCAGAGGAATTGATGACCCGGATCACGAGCAGGGAGAACAGCAGTCCGAGAACTCCGCCGATGAAGGTTAGGATGAGGTTCTCTACAATGAATTGTACAGCCAGCGTACGGGAAGAGGCGCCAAAAGCCTTTCTCACGGCGATTTCTGAAGAACGCTCCATGATTCTGCTCACATTGATATTGATAAGATTGATGGTGGGCAGCAACAGGAACAAGAGGAAGAACGCAATTACCAGCCCCGTTAGTTTGCCCATGCCATCGCTGTCGTCGCCACCCATGATGGGCCTTGCGAAACTGGCGAGAAAAGGATCGGCTTCGCTGGATATTTTGGTATACTCTTTATCCTGGGGAGGAATTCGTTTCACCATGGCCCTGTACTCCTCTCCCATAGCTTCCAGTTCCGAAGCGGAGGGCGCCAGCAGGGTGAGCAGGAAACTGCCATTCAATGTTGTCCCTTTAAAGTCGCCCTTCATCAGGGTATAGGGGAGGTATATTTCACCATAGCTGGGGATATCGGTGATGGGACCGGCTTTCACCACACCAGCCACAATATAATCTTCATTGTTTGTCGTGATGGTTTTCCCTATTACCCCTTGTGTGGTGCCAAAATAATCTGTGCTGGTCTTATCGGTGATCACAGCGAGTTTTTCGCTGCGTGACAGTTGTTCGGCGGAAAAAGGTTTTCCTGCTGTAAAACTGAAATCATATACGTTCCAGAAATCGGCATTCACATACTTCACATCCAGCGATAG
>CAMLPA010000348.1 GCA_946481605.1 uncultured Flavihumibacter sp.
TCTTCCCATTTCAGGAGCATGGCGCGCACTTCACGCATGATGGGCGTATTGTTTCTCGCGATCTCTTTAAGTTCAGCTTTTACTTCTTCCTGTTTATCAGCGGGAAGCGCTTCTGCTCTTAATTTTGTAAGGAATAGGCCCGTTTTTTCCCTGTCGCTTTCCTGCACGGCGGTAAGATCGCCATCCATGATCCGCCGGAGCACAGGAGCGGTTTCTTCTTTCAGCGCGTTTTCAAACTGGACATAATAGTCGCCCACCAGGTGGTCGCCTTTGATGCCCGTTGACGCGGGTGTGGCGCCATTGGCAAAACGCTGCCAGGCGAGCATCGACTTGCAGATATGTATCCCACGGTCGTTTACGATGGAGGTTTTGACTACTTCGTGTCCGTTCGCTTTTAAAATTTCGGCTACCGACCAGCCGAGGAAATTGTTCCGGAGATGCCCCAGGTGCAGGGGTTTGTTGGTATTGGGCGATGAATACTCCACCACCACCTTTCTGCCGGAGGAAGCCGCTTTGCCATACTCAGCGGCGCTGTAATTGTTATGAAGAAAGTTCGTCCACCAGGTTTCGGGCAAAGAAAGGTTCAGAAAACCTTTCACAATGTTGTAACCCGCTACCAGAGAGGGTTCCTGCTGCATCAGTTTTTCCCCAAGCGCTTTACCTAATGCATCTGGCGATTGTTTCAATTGTTTTACCCAGGCAAAAAGTACCACGGTGTAATCACCCTCAAATCCCTGGTTCGTTTGGTTTACCTGGATGTCTTTTTCCGGGCAATCAATACCATATAATTCCTTTAACGCGCTTTTCGTAGCCGATCTGATTGCTTTAATGATGCTCATTCCGCTGTTTTTATCCGGGCAAAAGTACGATTTCGGGGAGAAGTGGGAAATATCTCCTGTTTTTAACAAGCGGTTCATATTTTCAGTAATTATCTTTGCCGGGAGTAACCAATAATTCAGGCCCGGATGCGCAACCAAGTTCAGAACCTTGTTCTTCCACTTATCGATTTTTTTCATCCCCCTTTCCGGCGGATCATGAACCTGCAGACTTTCCGCTACGCGGTTTGCGGTGGCGTGAACATGGTGCTGGGGCTGGCAATTTATTATGTGGTATTCAAATACGTGCTCTGGGAGCAGGAGCTTGATCTGGGCTTCTACGCGTTTAAGGCGCACGTAGCCGCGCTTTTTTTCTCCTTTGTGTTTAATGTGTTGTTTGGCTTCATTCTGATGCGTTACCTGGTTTTCAGTGAATCCAATATTCACCCCAGGGTGCAGTTGTTTCGCTATTTTATGGTCTGCCTGTTTAACCTGGTACTCAATTACCTGATGTTGAAGCTGCTGGTGGAAATCTGTGGTATTTATCCTACCATTGCACAACTTTGCACGGTGGTAGTGGTGGTGGTTACCAGCTACATCGCACAGAAAAAATTCTCTTTCGCCACTAAAACTTCACCATAATATCGGCATCGCCTTCGCAGGAAGTACGGATACGCAGGTATTCATTCAGCGGATAGATGCCGCCGATGTAGAAATCTTTCAACCCGCCTTTCAGGGAAATGTTTTCGTTGATCTGCCTGTTCATACCTTTCCCGGCAATCTCTGTAAGTTGCGCGAGGTAAGGCGTGGCATCGAAGCTGGCATATTTTTTAAGTTCGGTGAGAATCTTATTACTGAAGAGCCACTTAGCTGATTTGAGTACAAAATCTTTGGTACGGAGGTCGTAATTGAGGTCTTTTACTTCCAGTAGTTTTTTATCGCGGGAGTAGGTGGGTTTGCCGGTAAGGTAGAGTACGCCTTTGTCGGAACCGCTGAAGCTGAGTTGGAGCACGAGGTTTTTGTTGGAGCCATAGACTTTCACGGCGTCCATGATCATGTATTTTTTAACGGGGCCGTTGTCGAGGTCGATGCGTTGTCCTTTTACGCGTTCAGTCACGAGTTTACTGAGGGAGTCGTAATTCAGTTGTGCGTCGAGGTGAATCCGGAACCCGCTTTTGGGGGTGAAATCACTGAGGTTGGGGAGGCCGGTCTGGCGAACGGGTTTTTCTTCAAAACTGATTTCCGGCCTGGCGCTTACACCGAAGGAGAGGTGGAGTGAATCGTTGCGGGCCACCAGGCTGCTCACGCGTATTCTTTCCGGTTGAATGCGCAGGTGCCCTAGTCCGTATAAAGGCCAGTCGCGTTGCAACTGGTCCCATACCTGTTGAAAGTAGGGGCGGAGTTTTATTTTGGAAAGCGTGTCCTGTAGGAAAATCCTGGAACTGTCCAATTGGAGTTTCAGGGCATCCATTACTGTTTTGGTGACGTCGTATTTCACGAAGCACATCTCACATTTATCAATGGGCCTGGGTTCCATTCTTTCAATATAATTCTGCAAACTATAATCGGGGAGGATCGAGAAATTGGCTTTGAAGCCCACTTCCACTTTTCTTTCCGGTTCATTGAAGCCGCAACTACAGGGCGGTGTCCAGGCGGTAACAGGCGTGGTGCCGATGCAGGCGCGCTGGCTGCCCCGCACTTTGTAAAAACCGGTAAAGCCGAGTTCAACAGAGTTGCCGTAGGCCTTTATTTTCAGTGGCCCTCTTCTGAAATGGTACTGGTATTTTGTATCGCAGCCATCCTGGATGAATTGCGTGGGCCATCCCGGACTGGTATATACTTGCTCTACCTGTTTTTCTGCCATCGCGAACAATGGTTTCAACGCAATGTGCACGGGAATATCTATTTCAGAAAGCGGAATGGAATCGTGTGCAACAGCTTCCATAGGAGGTTGCTCCGGAATGATTTTTCTTGAACATCCGGTGGTAATTAGTATTGAAACGGAAATCAGCGGCAGAAAGAAGTTTTTCATGCCACGAATATAATGGTTCAACGGTTTAATTCTATGGCTGCAGCCTTAATAAAAGATCAATATTATTAGGGGAATTTACTTACCGGGAATCGGTAATAAATGTATGGGGAACGGTTGATTTTTAAGGGGTGATTTGCTGGTTTTCATGAATGCTTTTGAGTAGTTTAGCGCACCGTACAAATATTAAATTCTACCCGATGAAAATACACAAAACCCTTGTCGCATGCACGATTTCAGTTGCATTACTACACAGCGATGTGAAGGCGCAATTTCCACATGGACCCTATTTTGCCTTCGAAGCAAAAATGGCTGCTCCGGTGAACCAGTCGTACAGCAGTATCTTTAAAACAGGAATCGGTGGTACGCTTAAAGTAGGTGCACAGATTGGGGATTTCAGTTTTATCACCTTCAGTACTGATTACATGACCAATGGCGTAAAACCTGAACCCCTCAAAACAGGATTATTCAAATCGAAAGATGTACTCACTTTGCAAACTGGGGTGCGCTATAATTTTACAAAAGAAGAAGCCACAGGCGGCGCTTTTTTTATGGAGCCGCAAATCGGCTGGACGATGGTAGGAAAGGATTACAATACGGTGTCGCTTACACCTACTGTGGGTTATACTTTTAATGGAAAGCTGGATCTTTCATTGTGGTTCAGAAGCACAACTTCCCAGGTTGTATCGGCTAAAATGAGCATGTTGGGTGTTGGCGTAGCATATAACCTGTTTTTTAGTGGCGCCGATGATTGACAATCGCCTTTCGATTTGTTCTTATATTGTTTTTAGTGTTTAAAAGAAATGGTGCCCCATTTGAGGCACCATTTCTTTTTAAAAGGCGGCTTTGTACGTTTTTTCTCCAAACACCGTCAGGTAAACGATCTTAAGATCGAGCAGCGGGGTCCAGTTCTCCACATACCAAAGATCGCAGGCGGTACGGTTATCGCGTTGTTCTTTGGTTTCGGTGGGTCCGCGCCATCCATTCACCTGCGCCCATCCGGTAATACCGGGTTTAAGGTAGTGGCGTACCATGTAATGGTCCACTTCGTTTTGCATTACTTCGTTCAGAAGTACCCGGTGCGGTCTCGGGCCTACCACACTCATGTCTCCAAGTAACACATTCAGGAACTGTGGCAGTTCGTCGAGGTTGAATTTCCTGATGTACTTACCGATCCTGGTGATGCGCGGATCGTCTTTGGTAGTGGACTTTGTGCCCGAAGCATCGTTTTGATACATGCTTCTGAACTTGTATACGCGGAAGGGTTTTCCACCTTTACCAAGCCTGGTGGGAAAATAGAAAACCGGTCCTTTCGATTCCAGTTTAATCAGGATGCCCAGCACAATAAAGAGCGGTGCCAGCATTAACAGTACGAAAGAAGAGAAGGCCACGTCGCAGCAGCGTTTGAGCAACGCGTACCGGAACTTATCCAGCGATACTTCCCTGATGTTGATCACGGGCATTTCACCGAAGTTGTTCGTTTTGTAACTTCTTCCCAACAAACGAAAGTAATCGGGGATCATCCTGATGCGCATGCCATGAAAATCTGCGCGGTCGGCAATATACTGTATCTTCTCATCCAGGTGCGTTGGGATGGCGATGATCACTTCATTGGCGCGGTGTA
>CAMLPA010000349.1 GCA_946481605.1 uncultured Flavihumibacter sp.
GCGCACTACGTGGTCTGCAAAGATGGAACGGTGCACCACATGCTGAACGATTACCTCCGTGCCTGGCACGCCGGCTCCGGGAGCTGGGGCGGGAATACCGATGTGAACTCCGGCTCTATCGGCATCGAGCTGGACAACAACGGCTTCGACCCCTTTCCCGATACACAACTGAACAGCCTGATGGCGCTGCTGAAAAAACTCAAATCAGCGTACAATATTCCCGACCACAATTTCATCGCGCACGCCGACCTCGCGCCACGGCGCAAAAACGATCCCAACATTCATTTTCCTTGGAAAATGTTCGCGGAAAACGGTTTGGGCAGGTGGTATACAGATACAACCGGCATTGCGGTGCCCGAAACATTTTCCCACTGGCAGGCGCTCCGGCTGATCGGGTACAACATTGCCGATTCCACCGCGGCCATGCTCGCGTTTAAAAGACATTACATGCAGGATTCCACCGCCGTTACAGATGAGCACACCCGCAAGATTTTGTACGTGATGAGCAGGTAACATTTATATTTACGGCATGAACGCCCCACAAAAAATATTGGTACTGCTGGCGCATCCCGTGCTGGAAAGATCGCGCATCCACAGCCGGCTGATCAATCATGTGCAACACCTGGAAGGCCTTACCGTTCATGATCTTTATGAGAAGTATCCCGATTTTAATGTGGATGTGAAGGCCGAACAAAAACTACTGCTGGAACACGATATCCTCATCTGGCAACATCCGTTCTACTGGTACAGCGCGCCGCCACTGCTGAAGCAATGGCTGGACCTGGTGCTGACCCATGGCTGGGCCTACGGAAAAGGCGGTGATATGCTGAAAGGAAAAGCGGTAATGAACGCCATTTCCTGTGGAGGCTCCGAGAATGCTTACCGCGAGGAAGGCAGAAACAGGTTCACCGTGCGGGAACTGCTCGCCCCCTTCGATCAAACCGCCTACCTCTGCGGGATGAAATACCTTCCTCCCTTCGTGATCCACGATACCTACAGGTTACAGCAGGCGGATATGGATATGTACGCCATACAATACGAACAGGTCCTGACGGCCCTGCTCTGGAGCCGGGCGCAGGAAGCAGACTACGCTGCGCTGAAGACGTTGAATGAACTTTGTCCCATCCCTAAAAACCTTCAACAATAACATGGACCAGCAATCTTTTTTGTTCCAGGCGCTTATTTTTTTAGCGGCCGCAGTATGTATGGTGCCGTTGGCGAAAAAGCTGGGCCTGGGCTCCGTATTGGGTTACTTGCTGGCAGGTGTGCTGATCGGCCCGTTCGTACTGGGTTTTACCGGGATGCCGGGGCAGGATATTATGCACTTCGCCGAGTTCGGGGTGGTGATGATGCTCTTCCTCATCGGGCTGGAACTGGATCCTGCCGTGTTGTGGCAGATGCGGCGCAGCATCGCGGGCATGGGTGGGCTACAGGTGGTACTGAGCGCGGCCTGTATAGGCGGACTGGCAATGCTTTCCGGGATGCAGTGGCAGGGGGCGCTGGCACTTGGTATGACGCTTTCTCTTTCTTCCACGGCCATCGTTTTACAAACACTCCAGGAAAAGGGCCTCATGCGAACCGGTGCCGGAAAGAGCGGGTTCTCCGTACTGCTGTTCCAGGACATCGCGGTGATCCCTATGCTGGCGTTTTTCCCTTTGCTCGCCACATTGCCCAAATCTACCGGCGGACACGATGCAGAGACGATTACACACGGACTTTCCGCCTGGGCACATACGGCAGTGGTATTGTTATCTGTAGCTGCCATCATCATATCCGGTAAATACCTGATCAGGCCGATGTTCAAAATTGTGGCCCGCGCCAGGGTGCGCGAATTGTTCACGGCTTCCGCATTGCTTATTGTAGTAGGCATCGCGGTATTGATGACGCAGGTGGGGTTGAGTCCGGCACTTGGTACTTTCCTCGCGGGCGTGGTGCTGGCAAACAGTGAATACAGGCACGAACTGGAGAGTGACATAGAACCGTTTAAAGGATTACTGCTTGGCCTGTTTTTTATGGCGGTGGGCGCTTCCATCAACTTCAACATCATCCTGGAACAACCACTGCTGATCGCCGGACTGGTAGTAGGCGCAATGCTGGTGAAAGCAATGGTATTGGGCGGCATCGGCAAATTATTCCGGCTGGGTACCGATCAGAACCTCGTATTCGCGATAGGACTGAGCCAGGTAGGTGAGTTCGCTTTCGTGCTGCTCTCTTTCTCTGTGCAGGAAGGGGTGTTGTCAAAAGAAATTACAGATATCCTCACCGTGGTGGTCGCGTTAAGCATGGCCATTACGCCGCTGCTCTGGTTGCTGAACGAAAGGTTGTTGCTGCCGCGCGTGGGAACTCGGGCTGAAGCGGGACGTTCTGAAGAAGCTTTCGAAGAAAAAAATGCTGTAATCATCGCCGGGTTTGGCCATTTCGGGAACACCATCGGTCGTTTCCTCCGGGCCAACGGCGTGCACGCTACCTACCTGGATGTGGATTCCGACCGTGTGGACCTGCTCCGCAGAATGGGCTTCAAAGTATATTACGGAGACGCTTCCCGCCAGGACCTTCTCAAGGCCGCCGGTGCGGAAGAAGCAAAACTGCTCATTGTCGCTATCGATTCCGCGGAGAAAAGACTGGAAATGATCGAAACAGTAAAAAAACATTTTCCCCACCTCCGCATGTTGGTGCGCTCCCGCAACCGCGACGACGCTTACGACCTCATGAACGCCGGTATGCTGCATGTGTACCGGGAAACCATCGATACCGCTTTGCGTGTGGGTAGTGATGCGCTTTCCATGCTCGGCTACCGGAAATATACGGCACACCGGGCCGCGCAGATGTTCTTCCGCTATGACGAACGCGCCATGAAGGAATTGGCCGCCATCAAAGACCCGGATGAATACCTCGATACCATCAGAAGTAATATTGAAGAACTGGAACAACTGATCCGCAAAGACTTTATGGATGCGAAGCTGGATGCAGATACCGGCTGGACGCGGGAAGAAGAATAGCCCTTTCTTCCAGCGGCACCCTTTTCCCTTTACTCCATTTCACCAGCCGGATCATACCGTCGCTCAGTTCGATGCCGGTAATATCGCCATCATTGTAACAACAGCAGCCCGTATTAAAATATACAGGGAGTATTTTCGTGTAGTCTATCCCGGTAGTCCCTTCTTCCTTGGTGCGTTTCCTTATTTCTGCCAGTACCTTTTCTTCTTCTGCATGATTTCCTTTTGAACGGGCTTCACTCAGGAGGTGGTACAACCTTTCGAGCCGGGTGAGGGAGTCGAACACCGGTTGGTGTGTATGGCCGGTTACCAGCAGAACATCCTTTTGTTGTGCAGCCCATTCGTACATGAGTTGGTTGTGGGCAGTTTTCATGGACGTATCGTAGGCGGGTGTGTTGGGGTTGATCTTCAGCCAGCTTTGCAGTGGCGCCCATATTTTGGACACAAACCAGGCGCTGAAAGGGTTGCCGTCGCTGGCACCATCGCCCTGGTGGCCGTGCGCCATAAAAATCGAAGTGGTCCATTCGGGGTGGGCCGGTTCCAGCAGTACCGCTTCGTGTACCGGCACTTTTTCGCCGTACCATTTTTTGATTTCCCAGGGCGCGAGCGGATCGTTCTTCCAGTAGATATCGTGGTTGCCCACCACTTTCACGAAAGCCTGGCGCTGAAGAAATTTTTTCTCCGCTTCTATGCTTTTGGGATTTTGTTTTTTTACTGCGGAAACAAGGGGATTCTCCCAGAATTCCTCGCTATCTCCCAGACTGATCAGGCCATAATTTCCCGTATTGTAGTGGGCCAGTGCGGTAAGGTAATTCTGCTCCGCTTTCCGGAAATCATCGGCGCCATTCCCTGCGCCCTTGTGCTGGTCGGAAAAGATGATCCATTTGTGCTGAAAAGGATCATAGGGAATGCGGATGCCTTTTTTGGGTTGTGCCTTCCCAAGATCATTCAGTAATTCGGAAAGTGCGGAGAATATCCGCGGCTTATCGGGCCGGGATGCGAATTTATGAGACAGGTAGAGGATGAGTTTTTTCAGCATAAACGTTTTTTAACTTGGCTGCGCTCCCGTGTTTTTCTTTTTTTTCTGCTGTTTTTTTCCGGCGTTCGCTGGGTGTTAATACCGTTGATGCGGTTGTAAAGGGTGAAATCCGCACTGGATAATGGGTTCGCGCGATTTCCGCTTTCGCGGAACGGGGTACCCGGTGCCACCGACGTTGTTTTCCCCGGGTGTTCACCGTTGAATTGCCCGGAGGTCATCCGTTATTTTACGGTATAGTATATACGCATTTCTGAATGTAAAGTTTACCACCCTCCCTCACACCCTGATATAAATTTTTCGCTTATCCAGCACATAAACAATGAGCCAGTAAAATACAATCAGCACCAACGCATACAACAGCGATCCGTTCCTCGGATCATCAGAGATCGGGGCGCAGACGTTTTCGTAGAACCAGCCAAACGGACTCTGGTA
>CAMLPA010000350.1 GCA_946481605.1 uncultured Flavihumibacter sp.
TATCCTCCACCCCCAACCAGGACAATCCCCTGATGGACGTGGCTGAAGTAAAAGGTACGCCCATCCTCGGCGTGGATGTATGGGAGCACGCCTATTACCTGAAGTACCAGAACAAAAGAGCGGATTACCTCGCGGCTTTCTGGAATGTGGTGGATTGGAATAAAGTGAGTGAGCGTTTCGGGAAATAGATTTTTTTAATTCTCGCAAAGGCGCAGAGACGCAAAGTATGATCCACACGAATTATACTTCTTTAAGTCTTACATGCGTTTATTAAGAACTCTTTAGATAAGAGGTTGTATCGAGCACGAATGAAATTCAAAGGCTGACGCTTTTGAAAATTAATTCAAGATGCAACCTCTTTATTTTAATTACTTTGCACAGTCAAAAACTTGCATATTCCCCGATTATAAATCCAACACATTCTTTCCCACTCGTAGTTAAAATCCTATACCTGCCTGCATAAGTAACGCTTTGCGCCTTCGCGTTGCGAAGTGCGCAGCACAAAGCAATTGCGAGAAACAAAAATCATCTCCCCATAAACATCTTCTCCAGATAATCTTTCTTAAACTCCACAAAAGTTGGATGCCCATTCGCCGTAGTATTGGGCTGATTACAACGGAAAAGCTCCGTTACAATCTTCTTCATTTCCGGCATACCCAGTTGCTGTCCGGCTTTTACGGCATGTTGCGTGGCCAGGGAGCGGACGAGTTTTTCTCTTTTAGAAAATTTCAGTTCCCCTGAAAAATGCTTGATCTGTTCCAGCAGGTTTTCGATGGCTTGTTTTTCGTTGCCGTGCGTAACATCGGCGGGCGTGCCTTGTATAACGAAACTGTTGCCACCGAAATCACCCAGTTGGTAACCGAGATTGTGCAGGTCGGGGAGGAGTTCTTGTAGCAGTACTGCATCCTGCGGGGAGAGATCGATGGTGGAGGGGAAGAGCAGTTGCTGGCTGGGAACGGGTTTGCCGGTCATCGCGATGGCGTAGCGGTCGTAAAGGATACGTTCGTGCGCGAGTTGCTGGTGCACCACGATAAAGCCAATATGTGTCTGCACCAGGATAAACGATTGGTGCAACTGCATACAGAATGGGTCTTCCGGCACGCCCCATTTGGAAGAGAGCATCGTCTCTTCTGAATGCGCGGCCTGCATGGAATGACTGCGCATAGCCATGGCCGGCATTTCATATTCGAACCTGTCTTCGGGTGTACTGTTGCGTGAGGCGATGGTTTCATCTAGACCGGGCAGCGCAAAGCCTTCTTCTTTTTTTGTGGAGGGCTCGAAGAACGATTTCCAGTCGCCTACCGGAGATTTCTCAATGAAATGTGCCTGGTTCTTTTGTGTGAACGCCTGGTAGAGGGAGGAAGAAGCGGCGGCAGATTTTTTATCGTCGGTGAAAGGTTTGTTCACCGCATCGAGTTGCTGGATGTTCATATCGAGGTCGAAATCGAGTGTTGGGGTGATGCTGAACTGGGCGAGCGCGTGTTTTACGGCTGCCTGCACAAATGCGTAGATGATTTTCTCGTCTTCGAATTTAATCTCTTGTTTGGTGGGGTGCACGTTGATGTCTACCTGTGAGGGATCAAGTTCGATGAACAGCACGTACATGGGGAAAGAATCCGCGGGAATCAGGTCCTGGTAGGCATTCATCAGGGCGTGGTGGAGGTAGCCGCTTTTGATGAAGCGGTTGTTCACGAAGAAATACTGGTCGCCACGTGTTTTTCTTGCCGTATCCGGTTTGCCCACGAAGCCGTGGATGTTCATGTAATCGGTCTGTTCCTGTACGGCAACCAGTTTCGAGGCGTACTGGCTGCCGAGTATCTGCACGATGCGTTGTTTCAGCGATCCTTTTTCAAGGTGGAAGAGTTCCTGGTTGTTGCTGGATAAGGTGAACAGGATATGCGGGAATGCCATGGCCACGCGGATGAATTCATCCACGATGTGGCGCATTTCGGCGGCGTTGCTCTTCAGGAAATTCCGGCGTGCGGGGATATTGAAGAACAGGTTCTTCATGGCAATGCTGGTGCCGATAGATGTAGCGCACGGCTCCTGAAGTGTGACGGCGCTGTTTTCCACTTCCAGTAAGGTTCCTGCTTCATCGTCCTGCCTGCGTGTTTTCAGCACTACCTGCGCCACCGCTGCGATGGAAGCCAGCGCTTCCCCACGAAAGCCCATGGTACGTATGCTGAAAAGATCGTCTATGTTCCTGATCTTCGAAGTGGCATGGCGTTCAAAACAAAGCCGCGCATCTCCTTCACTCATCCCTTTCCCGTTGTCGATCACCTGTATCAAGGCTTTTCCCGCATCCTGTATGATCAGTTTTATTGCTGTGGCGCCTGCGTCCACCGCGTTTTCCAATAATTCTTTCACCGCACTGGCCGGACGTTGAATCACTTCTCCCGCCGCTATCTGGTTCGCAATATTATCCGGTAATAATTGTATGATGTCGCTCAATTCTTCTTAATTTGTGTAGCAAAGTTATCGCTATTATTTGGTACGTTTTACAAGTAAACCCATGAAGCATCTTCTGTTCGTATCCTTGCTGTTTTGTCTCGGAAAATCTTCCCTTCAGGCGCAATCCCCGCAGGCCGGGGCCTGGGCCGACAGTGTGTTGAATACACTTTCTCCCGATGAACGTATTGCGCAACTGATGGTGGTGCGTGCGCATTCTAATCTGGGTGCCGATCATCTGAAGCAGGTAACGGAACTGGTAGAAAAATACAATATTGGCGGACTTTGTTTTTTTCAGGGCGGTCCCGTGCGGCAGGCCAATCTCACTAATTTCTACCAGTCTATCGCCAAAACACCATTGATGATTTGTATTGATGGCGAATGGGGCCTGGGTATGCGACTGGATTCTGTGATCAATTTTCCACGGCAACTGATGTTGGGCGCAGTAAACGATCCGAAAGTAGTGTACGAATATGGCAAGGCGATAGGAGAGCAGTGCAAACGCCTGGGCATTCACGTGAACTACGCACCTGTGGTGGACATCAACAACAACCCTGCGAACCCGGTGATCAACGACCGTTCCTTCGGAGAAGACAAATACAAAGTGGCACTTTACGGCATTCAATACATGAAAGGTATGCAGGATGTGGGCGTGATGGGCTGCGCAAAACACTTTCCAGGCCACGGAGATGTTGCCGTGGATTCACATTACGATCTCCCTGTGATCAATAAAACAATGGCGGAACTGGATTCGCTGGAACTTTACCCGTTCAGAAAAATGTTTGAAGCCGGTGTAGGTAGTGTGATGATCGCCCATTTGTTCATTCCTTCCATCGACAATACCGCCAATCAACCCACTTCACTTTCTTATAAGAATGTAACTGAATTGCTGCGGAAGGATTTAGGCTACCAGGGTATATCTTTCACGGATGCGCTGGAAATGAAAGGCGTGGCTAAATTTTATCCGGCGGGAGAAGCATCGGTACAATCACTGATTGCGGGCAACGACATGCTTTGTTTGCCAGGAGATATTCCGGGCAGCATTCGTCTGGTAAAAAGGGCCATCAGAAGGCGCGACCTGAGCTGGAAGGAAATCAATGAACGGGTGAAGAAAGTATTGATCGCCAAATACGAATCCGGTTTGAATGCATTCCAACCCATCGATACAAAAGGGATCACGGAAGACCTCAACAAACACACGGCGCGTATCCAGCAACTCATTGCCGATCATGCGTTAACATTGGTGCGCGATGAATCCAAAAAGATTCCGTTGAAAATGGATGCCCGGAAAAAAGTGGCTTATGTAGGCGTGGGCATTAGCGGGGAAAATATTTTTTCCGAACAGATGAAAGCGGAATACAACGCAGACGTATTTTACTTCAACTACAAACAGGACCTTACGCGTGTGGCCACCCTTACCGATCTGCTGAAAGATAAGTACGACGAAGTGATCATAGGCGTTCACCAGTTCAGCAGAAGGCCCGCGAATAATTTCGGTATATCAGGACCTGCCATGGAACTGGTGCGCGCACTCAATAAAGAAACGAATCCCATCACCATCGTATTCGGTAACCCGTATGCCATCGGCTTCTTCCCGGAGGCAAAAACACTCATCACAACCTACGAAGACGATGAGGTGACACAAAAAACGGCTACCGCTATTTTATTGGGGAAAAAAGAAGCGCGGGGAACGCTCCCTGTAACGGTGGCTCCGCAGTTGCTTTATGGCACGGGCGTTACGGATTACCTTTCCACAGTGATCAAGGGCAATGGGGGCATGGATATGGAGAAGTTGCAGGGCGTTAAAACCATTGTGGAGCAGGCGATTTACAATGGCGCCACTCCGGGTGGGGTAGTGCTGGCATCCCGCAACGGGCAGATCGTTTACGAAGAAGCTTTCGGCTACGATGATTATTCCAACCAGCATCCGGTAACAAAAGAAACGATTTACGACCTGGCTTCGGTTACCAAGATTGCCGCGACCACTGTTTCCATCATGAAACTTTATGAAGAAG
>CAMLPA010000351.1 GCA_946481605.1 uncultured Flavihumibacter sp.
TTTTCGTTGCTGGATCCGGATAATAATTTGCTGACGTTTGGGGAGGAGGGGTGAGAAGGTAAATGTGCGTTAAGTTGCATATCCTTTATTTTTCATATATTTTAGAGGTGTTGAAAGTTTATCAGCACTACTAACGATTATGAAAAAATTTCTTTTGTTGCTCCTTTTAAGTCTGTGCTTTATCCTATCTCACAGTCAGCAAAGTATATGGACAGGCAAAACATTACAGTTCATTCAGGATACGGCGAGTTTACATCCGATGGATCAGGCGGTTGCCGCCTCGTTTCTTGCTGATGAGTACCATGCTACCGGGATCAATGATTTTCCTGATGGGTTCAAATTTCAATTGGGGACAGAAAAATTTACTTCTTTCAGCATATCAAAATATGGATACGTAAAATTTGGCGCACGTCCATTCGCTGTAAATCCGAATCTTCAAGACAGTGTTATTGTGCCACTATACTGTTTCCCGGAAAGTTATGTTGATGTGCGGTATAAACTTTCAGGCGCCGCTCCGTACAGAAAAATGGTGATAGAGTGGAGAGGTACAATGTTTAACGGTCAATTGGCGGTATTCCAATTGTGGCTCTATGAAACAAATGGAAAGGTGAGTTTCGTTTACAACAGGATACAGCCTTACGCTTCACAGGCGCATCATATTTTCCTGAAGCAAGAACTTTTAGGTATTAAGTCATACGCCTCAGTAAAGCTTCAACAGGATGGAAGTAACGCTACGGTTAATTATACTGGTGTTGAGCAGGAAAACTATGGTATTATCCCAGCCAAAACAAGATTTACATTTCAGCCAGATACTTTAAAGCCCGCAAGCCCGGAAATCGCTTTTGGTCAGATTTTCCCCGGCTGCTTCAATATTAATTTCACTGATCACTCAAACAACGAGTCGGCGTTTACATTACAAAAACAAGCGGGTAGCAATGGCTATTACCACTGGGGAACAAGACTTTCAAAGAGCCACGTTTCCACTGGTGAAGAGTATGTTTTTTCGGAAACCGGTATGCAGCCCGACTCCGTTTATTCCTACCGTGGTTTTTCCAGTAATGGTTTTATAAACTCAGATACCATTTACAGGACGATACGAACACCAATGCCCCTGCTCAACGGGATCATAAAGATTCCCGGAGACTATCCTTCCATCAATGCACTGCTTGCGGATGCGGCATGCAAGCATATTGGTCCTGATCTTATCGTAGAATTGCAAAAAGACTATAATTATGAGGCAGAACCAATACCTGTAAGGTTTAGACCATTTCTGCAAAACCATGTGCTGAGAAGCTTGGTTATTCGTCCTGCCGAAGATGCCGGATTGAAGCTCACATCAACTGCAAATGCCCCCCTTTTTACAGTGGATAGTGTAAAAAATGTTCGTTTCGACGGCCGGCCAGGGGGGAAGGGCAACAGCATAGGAATGATTATTGAGCAATTGAATGACATTTACCCGGCCATCAGTTATGTGCAACGGGCCGACTCCGGCACGATTGAATATTGTGACATCAGGGGAACGAGCGCCAACAATACGTTTGGGGTTATTTATCTTGGAGGGCAGGACGCGCAATGGTTTAATAGCCGCCCTTCATGCAACGGATCCACCATTCGTTTCTGTAAAGTCGGTCCTGCCAGCGGGGGCAGGTCCGAGCGTTTGCTGGTATTGGAAGGCGTCGAAAACCTTGTGGTGGAAAACAATTCATTCTACAGGTTTAAAGAGGCCGCGGTTTTTTATAAGGGTGGAGGAAAGGGCAGCCGTATTTCCGGGAACCGCTTTTACCAGCCTGAACATATTACAGGCACCGCCAAAGCTGTAGCATGTAGCGATCAGTATGAAACCATCGTGATTGAAAACAATAAAATTGGTGGGAGTGAAGAACAATGGGGTAAAGGTATGTGGCAGTCGAATAGTCCGTTTTTTCAACCGTGTTTAATTGAATTTGCCGGTGGATATGGTTCTAAAGCAATCGTCAGGGGAAATGCATTCGCTAATATAGCAGTAGCCGGGGGAAACCTTAAATTGGTTGCTGTGGTTGAGGGGGTGGCTGAAATTGAAAATAACCTATTCGGTTCTACCGATTCTTCGAATGCTGTTGTTGGGGTTGATGGCTATACGGTAGGCGTGGAAGTGGGCGGCAATGGACGCAAAAAAATTTCGGGGAATATTTTCAGTGGGTTAACCTCGGGCGGTGATTTGCTCATGCTTGCTGCAGGGATAATTGATTCGCTCCTTGTAAGGGAGAATGATTTTGGCGGAAGCGATCGACGGCAGGCTAACCGCGCAGGCGGACAGGCTATTGGCATATCGCTTTTCTCTGTTCCCCATGCGATTATTGTGAAAAATGAAATCCGGGGTATTACAGCGGGTAAGCAGGTGTATGGCATTCATTCGGAGTGGACCGGCGGAAATGGCCTGGAGAAAAACATAACTGTTGATTCAAATCTTATTCATCATTTACAAGGGCATTTAACGGTATTTGGTTTGGCGGCGGTTTTAAACTCCCAGAACAGCAACAGCATTAGCCATAACCGTATTTATGCGTTAAGGGCAATCGGCCCGTTTGCAGCTATAGGCGCAAGCCAGCCCAGTACCATGAATGCGATCGCGGTAACTAACTATCGTACAAATACCCTTGGCAGCATCATTGTTTCGGCTAATAAAATACATTCGCTCGAGTACATGTTCGAAATGCCGGAAATGCCCTATATCTATCAGATGACGGGTATAAATGTCTCCGGTAGCAATTTGCAGGTGGCCAACAATATGATTCAGATGGGCATTGCAGCCAATGGGAAATCCACAGATAGTATAGAACTGCAGACAACAGGCATGGCCCTGCAGGCGTCAGGAAAGGCGGAGGTGGAACACAACAGTATTTACATTGGAGGAACAGGCGATACAAATACAGGCGTGGCGCTTACTGATGGGGATGATTTTCTGGGTCCTAAAAGAATATTTCTAACCAATAATATTATTCAGTTAGACCGAAGCATCGGCGGGAAATCTTCAGAATACTCCTCTTATATTAGTACTTCTGTATACTCCCGGAAACTAAATAATATCGCCTCGAACTATAATCTCTGGTACTCGGCAACTGATACGGCCATCGCAACAAAGCTGGCAACATGGAGCGCCCAATGCGGTTGCGACTCTTCCTCCTTCATCGCAAATCCGGGATTCATTCAACCTGCCGGAGACAGTATTCTTCATGACCTTCATCTGCAGGCTGGAAGTCCGGCCAATGGCGCTGGTACTCCGTCTGTGGGCAATGTTCCGAAAGATATTGATGGCGATGAACGACAGTCGAATTCCCCTGTAGATATTGGGGCGGACGCCACAGCTCCCTGCGCCGGCACTCCGCTTAAAGTTGAGCTGACAGCTAATGGTTCCTTAAGCGGATTGTGCGCCGGCGTGGAAAGAACACTGAGCGCAAACATCACTGGAGGAGCTTACACGCGGCTGCAATGGCAAAAAGATTTGCAGGATATTCAAGGGGCGCAGGCGGCAACTTTGCGCGTCACAAAATCAGGTAGTTATCGGTTGGTGGCAAGCTCCGCCTGTGGCGCATACGCCAGCCAGCCCGTAAGTGTTTCCTATACGGTAGTGGAGCCTCCTATGATTTGGATCAATACTTCTGCCCAACCATACATCTGTGAGAACGCGAAAGTGGAAATCCGTAGCGGTTACGTTGATCCTACGTTGAATACGCCGACAGTACGCTGGTACAGAAACGGTGTTTTTCAAAGCAGCCGTACAGCACTGTTTGAGGTATTCGACAATGCGAAACCAGGTGAAAAGTTCAGGGTAGACATGCTGTTTACAACTACTTGCCAAACCCTGACGGTTTCTGACTCCATAACCATACATACTATTCCAAACATGTCACAAAAGATACAGGTACTTTCTGGATTCAATATGTACAGAACCGCGGATAGTGATACAATACATTTCAGGTATCCCAACAAACCATTTGATGTGGAAGTCGTATTCCAATACGTGTCCGACGCGAGCCCGGCAATTGTACGCCTGGAAGGTGACAGTATGTTTGTGCTTACCGGCCTTCCGCCTTCAACGCACCGCGTAAGGTTATATGCTCAGAGCAACAGGTGGTGCTTTGTTCCCGATACTACCGCTGTCATCGAGTTAAAGTACGGTACTGAGCCTGTTGGTCCTCCAACAGCGATAGATGTAGTTAATGGCGTTTCTGGTTCCGCCCATGTTGTTTTGTTCCCTAATCCTTCAACAGGAACGGTTTGGCTTCAAAGTAATTCCATATCAGGTTATGTAAATGTGGACATATCCCACAGTACAGGGCATATTGTGGACCGCACCAGGTTGTATATGGAAGCTGGAAAACCAATATTGTTAACTTTACCTCCCGGACCAAAAGGGATGTATATTGTAAGGGTGCAGGCTGGGGTTAAATCGTTCATTTTGAAAACCGTTGTACATT
>CAMLPA010000352.1 GCA_946481605.1 uncultured Flavihumibacter sp.
AACCCTGGGAGTTCCGCAGCAAACCGGCCTGGCAACGCCTCATCATTATGGTGGGCGGTGTAGTGGTGAACCTGATCCTCGGATTCATTATTTATGCGATGATGCTCTGGTACTGGGGCGAATCTTATGTTCCTACCAATAAATTCACTTATGGGATCGCTACCGATTCACTCGCGCAGAGCATTGGCTTGCGGGATGGTGATAAGATCACCGGTGTGGATGGAAAATACATTGATAAGTTCCGCAAGATACCTTTGGAGGTGATTCTGAAAGATGCCAAAACTTTCAATATTGAAAGAAATGGTCAGCCGATGAACATCTCGATTCCCGATGATTTCGCAGGGAAACTGGTGAGCTACAAAGCCATTGACTTTATTGACCTCCGAGTGCCCAATACGCCAATTGATAGCGTGGGAACTGAAAACCCTGCCGCAAAAATCGGATTGCAGAAAGGAGATAAGATCGTTTCCATCAATAACGCGCCCATCGTTTACTACCAGGATTACCTGCGGATGATGAAGCAGAGCAAAGGAAAATCGATTGACATCGGCGTACAACGGGGAAATGATACGCTTTCTAAAACAGCCGCCATCGGAAAAGACGGTATACTGGGCATCTACGTAAGACCTGATATCAATAAAATGTTCGAGGTGAAAAACCTGGAATACTCTTTCTTACAAAGTTTTCCCGCGGGCTACCGCAAAAGTGTGGAAACGCTGGAATCCTACTGGCTCCAGTTGAAACTCCTCTTTTCCAAAAAAGTGAAAACATCCGAATCGCTGGGTAGTGTGATCAGTATTGGTAAAATGTTCTCCTCCCGCTGGGATTGGGAAAGCTTCTGGGGACTCACCGCTTTCTTCTCCCTGGTACTGGCGCTGATGAACATCTTACCGATTCCCGCACTCGATGGTGGGCACGCGTTGTTCACGCTCATCGAAATGATCACAGGTCGTAAACCAAGTGATAAGTTCATGGAATACGCGCAGATGGTAGGCATGATCCTGCTGCTCGGCCTGATGGCTTATGCGCTGGGATTGGATATTTTCAGGGTGGTGAAGGATTTGTTTTAGGGAGGCCTCACCCCAACCCCTCTCCCCGCGGAGAGGGGCTAGTTCATCCTCATCCTGAAGTTGTGATTAGCTGAGAAGTTTTTTTCCGATCTATTTGAATAGTTTAACAGGTTACGTTTTTTCATAAGCTATGCTCTGGCTCCTTTTTAACTTAGGATACCGTATTGTTTAACGCCTCACCCCAACCCCTCTCCCCAGGGAGAGGGGCTAGTTCATCCTGATCCTGAAATTGTGTATAGCTGAGAAGTTTTTTCTGTTCTATTTGAATAGTTTAATAGGTTACGTTTTTTATGAGCTATGCTCTGGCTCCTTCTTAACTTAGGATGCCGTATTGCCAGACTAGATAGTAGCGAGTTCAATAGCGCGCGTAATTGTGTGCCAGTGTAGAAAGGCTTGAATTTCAAAAGTAAATGGAACTGCGTCTGGTTATATATTGGCTTACCTGGTTTCCAGCCTTACATATTTGTTGTTTAATATAATAATGCCACCCATTACCAGAACATTTTCCTAGCCCCTCTCCCTGGGGAGAGGGGTTGGGGTGAGGCGTCGCAAGAAAAAATACCCTCACAAAACAAACAGCCCCCAACCAACTAACGCCTTGCGTCCTTGCGTGAAAATCACATCTCTATCCCAATCTTCTTCATCAGCACCGAAGCATTCATACTCCTGCAAACCCCTTCCTTCAACGCGTAATCGAAATACAACTCTTCTCCCTGCACCTGCACATCGAAATGATAATTCCTCAGTTGTTCCGGTGAAATATCCTTCATGAACGCCAGTTCCAGGTCGTGTGTGGCAATCACGGCAACGGCATGTTCCCTGATGAGTTGATGAATCAGTGCGGCGGAGCCGGTATGGCGGTCGTGGGAGTTGGTGCCGCGCAATATTTCATCCAGCAGGAGGAACACTTTTTCCTGCTTTCTTACTTCGGTGATGATGGCTTTCAGTTTTTTCAGTTCGGCATAAAAAGTGGAGGTGCTTTCTTCCAGGTTATCGGCGATGCGCATACTGCTCATGATGCGCATGGGCGATAACGTGAGTCGTTCCGCACAAACGGGTGCTCCGGCCATCGCCAGTACGGTATTCACCCCTATGCTGCGCAGGAAAGTGCTTTTGCCCGCCATATTGGAGCCGGTAATGAGTGAGATATGAGGTGTGCCTTCGGTAGAGAAACTGCTGGCCACGCGTTTTCCGGCGGGTATCAAGGGGTGCGCCAGTTGGGCGGAAAGGAAGGTGCCGTGTTCGGGTACCAGTTCAGGGAATGCCCAATCGGGGTGGTTCACATGAAGTGTAGACAGCGATTGCAGCGCTTCCATTTCAGCAATCACCTTCAGCCAGGTGGAAACGCCCGTGGGGTAACGTTGCCGCCAGTTTTCGAGCGCGAACAACTGCTGAAGGTCCCAGAACAGAAAGATGTTAAGGGGAATAAATACCAATGGATTCAAACGGATATCCATTTTATCGAGGATGCCACGGAACTGCTTTACGGCCCCCGAAGCCGGGATGTTCCCACTTTGCATGGATTGTTGCAATACCTGGAGGTGTGCATGTTGAAACTGCGTCCCCTCAATATGTTTCAGTGTAACGGAGAGCGTCTCCATTTCAGATGAAATACGGTTGAGTTGCAGGTACAAAGGCATCGCCTGTTTTGATATCCAGCCGGTGAACAGCAGCCCGATAAATACAGCCAGGTAGAAGCCCGGGGCCGCCAGCGTTCCCAAGATATGAAGCCCTAATAACGTACACATGATGGCCGGACCTATGAAACGCATGTATTTCCAGGCGCCAAGTGTAAAGGTGGAAGGGGGGATGCGCAGAAAGGCATTGATTTTTTCCTCCGTGGAGAAGGTGATGGGTTCCAGCATACCCAAAGCCTGGAGTTCCTGCCGGAAGGGTGTTTTCCCCGCAAGTTCACGGATAGCTCCTTGTCGCTTCAGGATGTCTTCGGATGTGGCGGGCGCAAGAAGCCAGGAGGCGAGTAAAGCGTCGCCTTGCGCAGAGCTGGTGCGTTGGATGTATTGGAAAACAGAAGCCCTGCCGAAAAGATCCAGGTCGTGGGCATAAGGATGTTGCTCCGGTAAATGCACCGCGCCATTTTTTCGTTGGTGAAACTGGTGCGCGGCAATGGAAAGTTCTTCTTCATTGATGAAGATCAGGTGGTCCAGGATTTTAATCTGTTGCTGAATATCCGCGGATACGGCCACAAGTTTCAGGAATATGCCGAAGCATACCGCGAAACACAACAATGCATAGCCAAGCCCTTGCGGGTAAACGATCCATGCCAGGTAGAAAACGGTTGCCAGACTCACCAAACGTGCAAAGGAAACACGGTTCTTTTTGTTTTTCCGCAGTTTCCGCGCAGCTTCCAATTCTTTTATTCTATCCTTATAATTTACCAAGAAACTCGTTTTAAAGTGATCAGTTGGGGCTACAAGTTCAAACTCCTGCAGTAAAATTCAAAATTTGTACTTTCATTCCTTCAACCTTTAACAGTTCCACTCGTTTTAAATAGTGTTTGAACATTAAATTTGCGTATGCGACCTATTCGGAAAATTCACCGCGCGCTTCCTGCGCATGTACAAGACCTGATCACTTTCCGTGCGCTGCCCACGCGTTCGGTGGAATACATTGATCCTTTTCTGTTTCTCAACCACCATGGCCCGCAGGTATATCCGCCCAACAACAACGGGTTGCCTTTCGGCCCGCACCCGCACCGGGGTATGGAAACAGTCACTTTTATCATTGATGGCGATGTGGCCCATGCCGACAATGGCGGTCATAAAAGCGTGATCGATTCCGGTGGCATCCAATGGATGACCGCGGGAAAAGGATTGATACACGCCGAAGTATCTTCGCCACGGTTTAAGAAAGAAGGGGGAAAGTTGGAGATACTTCAACTCTGGCTTAACCTGCCCCGGAAGCACAAAATGACCGATCCCTTTTACAAAGGTGTGCAAGCTGGTGAAATTCCGGTGTTCGCCTTGCCGGAAGATGCCGGTACGCTGGAACTGATCGCCGGGGGATGGGAAGGGAATAACGGTGCCGTTCAACCGCTTACCGATGTGTTTCTTTCACTCGTGAAGTTGAAGCCTGGGGCTAAATGGACCACCATGGTACCCGCCGGAAGGAATATATTCTTGTATGTGGTGCATGGTACTGTGGAAGTGAATGGCAAACAGGTTGAGATGCACGACCTCGTGGAGTTTGAATTAACGGAAGAAAAAATAAATATATCCGCGGGCAACGAAGTGATCCTTATTTTCGGTCATGCCACGCCGTTGGGAGAACCAGTTGTGTCCCATGGTCCTTTTGTGATGAATACGCAGGAGGAAATTATGCAGGCTTTTGAAGATTACGAAGCGGGCGCCTTCGGATCGGT
>CAMLPA010000353.1 GCA_946481605.1 uncultured Flavihumibacter sp.
TACAAGACCCAGCAGGAAACCGTTGGCGTGGTAAAAAAGTACCGTGAACTGAAGGTGCCGCTGGACGGCATCATCCAGGACTGGCAGTATTGGGGCAACAATTACCAATGGAATGCCATGGATTTTATCAGCCCTGATTTTCCCGATGCGAAAAAAATGGTACACGATATCCATGGCCTGAACGCGCACCTTTCGGTTTCGATCTGGGCTTCTTTCGGGCCCATGACCAAACCTTACCGCGAGCTGGACAAGAAGGGCATGTTGTTCAATTTCAAAACATGGCCCGAATCCGGCCGCGACCTATGGCCACCTGATCTTTCTTACCCATCTGGCGTGCGCGTGTACGATGCCTACCACCCGGAAGCCCGGGATATTTACTGGAAATACCTGAACCAGGGTGTATTCAGTCTGGGCGTGGATGCCTGGTGGATGGACTCCAGCGAACCCGATCACCTGAGCCAGAAACCCGAAGATATGGATACCAAAACCTATTTAGGTTCTTTTAGAAAAGTGCGTAATGCTTTCCCGTTGGTGACAGTGGGCGGAGTATATACCAATCAACGGAAAGTGACCAATGATAAACGTGTATTCATTCTCACCAGATCAGGTTTCGCGGGACAACAACGGTATGGATCCAGTGTTTGGTCAGGAGATGTGAACTCCTCCTGGGAATCGCTCCGGAACCAGGTTCCGGCAGGATTGAATTTTACGCTTACCGGGAACCCGAATTTCAACTCCGATATCGGCGGCTTCTTCGCGGGCGCTTACAATACCAGGTGGAACGGCGGTTCGGGCGCGAAAAACCAGCAGTTCCAGGAATTGTATGTACGCTGGTTGCAGTATGCGGCATTCACGCCAATGATGCGTTCGCATGGCACCGATGTGCCCCGGGAAATCTACCAGTTTGGCCAGCAGGGAGAACCGGTGTATGATGCCATCGCTTCCTTTATCCGCCTTCGCTACAGCCTGCTGCCTTATATCTATTCTACTTCGTGGGACGTTACTAAAAACCAGTCGAGTTTTATGCGCGCTTTGGTGATGGATTTCGCGGGAGATAAAAAAGTATGGGACATGAAGCACGAATACATGTTCGGAAATTCCATACTGGTGGCGCCCGTGGTGGATCCGCAGTACACCCCTGAAAAAATAGTGCGCACAAACGAGAATAGTGGCTGGAACCAAAATGCGGATAACAATAAGGAAGAAGGAAAAATAACAGATTTTACGCAGCCCAAATCCGTTAAAGTGTACCTGCCGCAAGGTGCGCAGTGGTACGATTTCTGGACGAATCAGCAACATCCAGGCGGACAGGAGATTGAAAAAACAACCACCATCGCAACCATACCACTGTATGTAAAAGCGGGCAGCATCGTTCCCATCGGACCCGATGTGCAGTACGCAGAAGAAAAGAAATGGGATGCACTTACCATTAAAGTTTTTCCCGGAGCGAATGGCGCTTTCACCTTATACGAGGATGAATTCGACAACTACAATTACGAGAAAGGCGTATATACTGAAATTCCTTTTAACTGGAACGATAGGACCCGTACACTCACTATTGATGCCAGGAAAGGGAAGTACGATGGCATGATTGAAAACAGGACTTTTAATATTGTACTGCCTGATGGGAAACAAAAATTAGTATCGTATGTGGGGAAGAGGGTAGTGGTGTCGATGAAATGAGTTTTCAGCCCCAAAATCGATAACCCTTAAAAGCAATTGTATGCGAAAATATATTCCGGTATTGTTGGCATTGGCCCTCACGACTACTATCAAAGCGCAGAATCCGATTATTCAAACCAAGTTCACGGCCGATCCCGCGCCCCTTGTGCACAAGGATACCGTGTACCTCTACACCGGGCATGATGAGGATGATGCTTTTGGTTTCAAAATGTACGACTGGTTGCTGTATACGTCAACAGATATGGTGAACTGGACCGAACACGGAGCCGTGGCATCCCTGAAAAATTTTAAATGGGTAAACACGGACAACGGCGCCTGGGCCGCGCAATGTGTGGAACGCAACGGGAAATTCTACCTGTATTGCACGGTGCCTAATGGTATTGGTATTGGCGTGCTGGTAGCCGATAGCCCTTACGGCCCCTTTACGGATCCTATCGGACAACCGCTCGTGAAGAATACGCCGGAAGATATTGATCCAACTGTTTTAATTGATGATGATGGTCAGGCGTATATGTATTGGGGAAACCCGAACCTCTGGTACATTAAGCTGAACGAGGACATGATTTCCGTGAGCGGAACGCTGGTGAAAGACAGTTCCATGGCGAAGAAGAAAGGGCAACCCGATCCGTTTCATTACCAGGAAGGCCCCTGGGCCTGGAAGCGCGATGGAAAATACTATATGGCTTACGCTTCTACCTGTTGTCCGGAGGGAATAGGCTATGCGATGGGCAAGTCTCCAACAGGCCCCTGGGAATACAAAGGGATGATCATGGATAGTGATAAAAGGTCAAATGGTAACCATCCCGGTATCATAGCGTTTAAGGGAAAGAGTTATGTTTTCGGTTTCAATTACAATATCCTGAAACGAACCATGAGTAAGCACTATGAGCGGCGTTCGGTATGTGTAGCGGAGTTAACTTACAATGCGGATGGTACCATTCAACAATTGCCCTTCTGGACCACTGCCGGTGTAAAAAGAGTAGGCACCCTTGATCCGTACAAAAGAGTACAGGCGGAAACGATCGCTTACAGCGAAGGGGTGAAAACGAACAAAGAAACGGAATGGGAACGCAATGTTTCCTGGGACAAAGGAAAGAAGTTGGGAGAGCGGATTTTTGTGAGCGCCATTCACCATGGAGATTATACAAAAGTACAGGGCGCGGATTTCGGAATGGGTGCAAAATCACTGGAAGTAGCTGTGGCGGCACTTTATGGAGGAACGATTGAGGTACGTGCCGATAGTTTGAACGGTGCGCTGGTCGCAACAGTGCAGGTGAACACTTCCGGAGAAGGTGATAGCTGGAAAACCATAAAAACACCCGTGAAGCAAATAAAAGGCGTACATGACCTCTACTTCATTTTTAAAGGAAATAAAGACCTCTTCCATTTCGACTGGTGGCAGTTCAGTAAATAAAATCAACGATTCAATGAAAAGGACATTCATTCAACTATCGGTATGCTTCCTGTTTTTAATAAATGGTCTTCAGGCGCAGGAAAACAGCAGGTTCCGCAATTTCGCGCCTACACCGCCACTCGGTTGGAACAGTTGGGATATTTTCGGCACAACAGTAACCGAGCAACAAATAAAGGAGCAGGCGGATGCCATGGCAGAACACCTGCTGCCCAGCGGATACAAATACCTTACGGTAGATATCCAATGGTATGAACCCGAATCGAAGGGGCATTACTACAAGCCTGGTGCAGCCCTCACTATGGACGAATACGGCAGGCTTACACCGGGTCTAAAGAAGTTTCCGTCCGCCTCCAACGGCAAAGGGTTTAAGCCACTCGCCGATTATGTGCATGGCAAAGGATTAAAATTCGGCATACACATCATGCGCGGTATTCCCAGACAGGCAGTAGACCGCAACACGCCTGTAATGGGCACGAATGTGAAAGCACAGGATATTGCCATAAAAAGTTCTGTTTGTCCGTGGAACCCGGATATGTATGGCGTTGATGCCACAAAACCGGAGGGACAGGCTTATTACAATTCCATCATTCAACTGTATGCGGATTGGGGCGTGGACCTGATCAAAGTGGATGATATCTCCCGGCCCTACGATAAAATACAACAGGCGGAGATAGAAGCCATCCGCAAAGCGATCGATAAAACCGGCAGGCCTATCGTATTGAGTCTTTCTCCCGGGGCTACACCCGTTTCGGCCGGACCGCATGTGGTGAACAACGCCAATATGTGGCGCATTACCGATGATTTCTGGGACAGGTGGGGATTGCTTACCGCTATGTTTGAAAGACTGCACGTTTGGACGCCCTTCCGCAGAAATGGAAACTATCCCGATGCCGATATGTTGCCGATCGGAATCATCGACTTCAACCGCAAAACGAATTTCACCAAAGAAGAACAATACACATTAATGAGTCTCTGGGCCATCGGGAAATCCCCGTTGATATTCGGTGGCGATATGACCAGGATGGACGCGTTCACAAAGGAAATGCTTACCAATCCGGCAATGCTGAAAGTAAACCAGGAAAGCATCAACAACCGCCAGGTGTCAAGAGAGAAAAATCTCGTCGTATGGACGGCAGATGTTCCAGGCAGCAAGGACAAATACGTTGCACTCTTCAATGCACAAAGCAGGGGAGATAATATCGACTTTAACAATGCGGATTATGCCAGCCCTGTAATTGCCGGTAAAGGCGCTTCTCAGAAAGTGGAAGTGCCCATTAAAAACGGTAAAAAACTCGTCCTGTTCGTGAAAGATGGCGGAAACGGTTTCTCCTGGGACCATGTGGC
>CAMLPA010000354.1 GCA_946481605.1 uncultured Flavihumibacter sp.
AAAAGGCGGCTTTATCTTTATAAGAGGTCTATCTCTTAAAGCTTCAATTAGTAACGGCTGAAGCTCTTGTTCCTGTTGAAACCACCACCACCGTTGCGGTTGCCACCACCACCGGCAGGACGATCTTCGCGGGGACGGGCTTCGGAAACGCGGATCGCTCTTCCTTCTACCATTCCACCATCCAGCTCAGCGATTGCTTTGCGGGCTTGCTCGTCATCAGACATTTCCACGAATCCGAATCCACGGCTCTGGCCTGTGAATTTGTCCATGATTACTTTAGCGGAAGAAACTTCGCCATACTCAGCAAAAAAATCGTTCAGGTCTTCATCAGTTACGTTGAAGCTCAGGTTTGAAACAAAAATGTTCATACTAAAAATTAAAAAAAAGAATAAATACTGAGAAAAGCTGGGGTAATAAAGACTTATACTGACCTATTAGCAGAAAAGACTATTAGCAGAAAATCATCAACTTACTTGGCTGTTGCTCAATTAACGATGCGAAGATACGCCTTTTATTGTAACCGCAAGCTAATTTAATGTTAAGCAATAAGATATAGTCAACCGCTGTTCAAACCTTCAAATATTACTTCAAAATCTGCTCATTTTTCCTTTACTTTTGCAAATTGGCCTTTCCGGTACCGGACCGGAAGCGGGGTGAGGGCCATCATTAAACCTAATTCACTTACATGGCTTTACCGCACCTTATTAAATACGTTTACAACAGCGGCACGGATGAGGTTATAAGAAGAGGAAAAAAGATCCACGCCATCGGGTACGTGGAACTGATGGAATACGATGAACTGATGGGTTCAGCACTTTTCCGCGTGAAAGATGACAGCTACGCCACTTACTACAAGGTGCAGGTGCAAAAGTTCCGCGACCCTAAAACCCTTTCCGTCCGTTGCAGTTGTCCCTATAACCTTGGAGACATCTGCCGTCATGAGTCCGCCGCGCTTTTTCAACTCCAGGAACTGCTGGACCGGAACATGCTCGGTAACCGCGAAATTGCCTATAACCAGAAACATACCGTGGTGAAGATGAAGCAGATTGATCTGAAAACGATCAAGATGCTCTCTGCCCCTGTCGATTTTGAAGAAGCTGAAAAACTGCTCCGCACCCAGAAGGTGAACATTCTTTCCGCCAAAGAGGAAAAAGTAACGGCCTCCCTGGATATTGATGGAGAAACGTTTCCCGTGGTGATTCAAAAGAACGAAGAAAGGAACTTCGATACCAGTTGCACCTGTAATGAAACCGCACACCCGCTGTGTTTTCACAAAACAATGCTGTTGCTGCAACTGCTGCACGCTTATGGCGCGCACTATTTTGATACCATCCGGAACTGGGATAAAGAAAAAAACAAGCTACTGGAAGCCTATGGCTACTCTTTAAGCGACGACCTGAAAGGGAAATTTGAATTCACTTATAAAGAAGGAAAGCCCTTCCTCCGTGTGCTGGATACTTCTATAAAAAGACTGGCGCCCGCCGCCAACGCGCGTTTGCCAAAGCCTGAACCAGAACCCGTGGTAGTGGAGCAGGTGGTGGAACAGGAATCGGAAATACCCGAACAGGAAACCGCGAAAGCCAGTTCCGCATTGGGCGTAGTCATTAATTTACAGCATAAATCCTACCCTTATTTCCTGGTGGAAGCCGTGAAAGGAGAATCAGGGGAGAACGGTAACCTGTTTGCAGGAAAAGCTGAAAAGCTGGACCTCAGCAAATTTGTGGACGGCCAGGAACTGAATGATGCCGACAAACAACTTTTACCGCAACTCCGCCGCTTCCAGGAAACGGAAATCACCAAATACCTCAACAGGAACTCACCATTTTCGGGATTCTGGGAGAACATCGTGCACCACGAAGACGATGACTTGCCGGAAGAAACAAAGTCGCTGATGGTGGAATACCTCCATCCCAAACTGAGTAAGTTGCTGAATGAAGTGGCGGGAAGCGAAAAACTATTTCTCCTTCCGAAAGGCAAACCCTATCTCACTAAAAACCTCGAAAATATTGAGGTAGCGGAAGAACCGATTCTACCGGAATTCTCCATCGAAAAGAATGGGAACGGTTTTGAAATAAATGCTTTCGCCAGGCTGAACGGACAAAGAATTCCCCTCACGGAGAATGAAACCAATAGTAGCCTGATCTTTTTATACAATGGGGTGCTGTACACCTGGAAACGACCGGAAGATGTGATGCAGGCCGAAGGGTTTCTGCAACAGAAAAAGAAAGGCATCAGCAAAGCCGACTGGCCCGCATACCTCCGCAATACCATTCTGCCACTCACCCGCGAATACCACGTACAATTCGATTCCTCGCTCGTGGAAGAGGTAAAGGATGGGGAACCTGAAGTGCGCCTGTTGTTGCAGGAAAAAGGTGATTACCTGGTATTTCAGCCTGTATTCAATTACAAAGGCTACGATACCCGTTCAGGTGATAAGGAGGAAATTGTAGTACCCACCGGCGAGAAAGTATGGATCATCCACCGCAACAGGGCGGCGGAAAATAAATTCATGCAGAAACTGGAGAACCTGCATTCGCAGTTCATCCGGCCCGAAGGTGGTCAGCAACTGGTATTAAAAGGCGCCGATGTGCTGAAGAACAACTGGTTCTTCCTTTTCGTAGATGCCATGCGCGACATGAAAGTGCCCGTTCTCGGCTTCGACGCGCTCAAAAACTTCCGCTTCAATACAGCCAAGCCCTCCACCCGCATCCATATTTCCAGCAATACCGATTGGTTCGATGCCCGCGTGGAAATCGAATTCGGCGACCTGAAAGTGACCATTGCAGAGGTGAAACGCGCATTGGCCAACAAACAGCAATTTGTACATCTTTCAGACGGAACACTCGGCGTGCTGCCGGAAGAATGGATCAAAAAATATTCACTACTCTTCCGGGTAGGCGAAGGAAAAACAAACCAGCTCCGCCTCTCCAAATACCACCTCAGCGTGATCGACGAGTTGTACGACAACCGCGATGAGGAGGAGTTAATGATACAACTGGAAGAAAAATACGAGCGGCTCCGCGATTCCGATCACCGCATAGCGGAAGTACCGCCGCCCGCACACCTGGCGCCCATATTAAGGCCCTACCAGACTTCAGGATTCCAATGGCTCAATTACCTCAACGAAGTAGGCTGGGGCGGCATCCTGGCTGATGATATGGGTCTGGGTAAAACCATCCAGGCGCTTTCGTTCCTGCACCATATCCAGGCTACACAGGGGAAAATGCAGGCGTTGGTGGTATGCCCCACCACCCTGATGTACAACTGGGAGAACGAGATCAAAAAGTTCACCCCCAACCTTACCTATATCATCCACCATTCGAGTATGCGTACCCGTTCCTCCGATATTCTTGGGGGATACGATGTAATCATCACCACTTATGGCACGTTGAGAAGTGATATCAAGGTCCTGTCCGAAATAGCCTTCGATTACGTGGTACTGGATGAATCGCAGGCCATCAAGAACCCGGCGAGTAAAGTAACCAAAGCGGCATCTGTCTTGAAGGCGAAGAACCGGCTGTGCCTGAGTGGTACGCCATTGCAGAACAACACCTTCGACATCTTCGCGCAGATGAACTTCCTCAACCCGGGCATGCTCGGCAGCATTGAGTTCTTCCGGCAGGAATTCGCCATTCCCATCGATAAGTTCGGAGAGCAGGAAAGAAAAGAACACCTGCGCAAAATACTATACCCCTTCATCCTGAGAAGAACGAAAGAACAGGTGGCGCGTGACCTCCCAGAGAAAATGGAAACGATTCTTTACTGCGAAATGGAGGAAGAACAACGGAAAATCTACGATGCCTACCGCAACGATTTCCGCGACCGCATCCTCGGCATCATCGATGAACAGGGTATTCAGAAATCGCAGCTCACCATCCTGCAAGGGTTGATGAAGCTCCGCCAGATTTGTGATTCTCCCGCCATCCTCAACGAACAGGAAAAGTTCCCGAACCACTCCATCAAACTGGACGAGATCGCAAGGGAAATCACCGAGAACATCAGCAACCACAAAGCGCTTATCTTCTCGCAGTTCCTGGGTATGCTGGGACTGATCCGCGAAAAAATGAAAGAACTGGGCGTGGAATTCGAATACTTCGACGGCAGCACCACCGCCACCGAAAGGGAACGGGCCATCCAGCATTTCCAGAACGACGACAAATGCCGTGTATTCCTCATCTCCCTCAAAGCGGGTGGTGTGGGCCTGAACCTGACCGCCGCCGATTACGTTTACATCGTGGATCCTTGGTGGAACCCCGCTGTAGAGCAACAGGCCATCGACAGGACCCACCGTATCGGGCAAACCAAGAATATTTTCGCCTACCGTATGATCTGTAAGGATACCATTGAAGATAAAATTCTGCAATTACAGGAGAAGAAACGCCTGCTCGCGAAGGACCTTATTTCAGATGATACAGGTTTTGTGAAGAGCCTGAGCAA
>CAMLPA010000355.1 GCA_946481605.1 uncultured Flavihumibacter sp.
GGCCTGTTCGTATTGGCCGGAACGCCAATATGGAAACTCTTGATGGACTTCACTTTGGAAAGGTCTTTCAAGCCTTTGATCAGTTGGTCCCTGTTTTCGGTGCCGGCTCCTTTGATGAGCCAGAAAAATACGTGGTGTATGAACATGGTTTAACGATTTAATTGTTGTGCGGCGGCTTCATCCACGAACCAATGCAGTTCTCCCGCGGGTTTGATTTGTTGGGAAGGATAAGTGTCCGGCTGATACGGCCCCTCCAGTACTCTTTTCAGTGTAGCGGCTTTGCCCGCACCCGCAGCCATAAAAGCAACGCGCTTAGACAAGTTAGTGACCGGCGCCGTAAGGGTGATGCGGAACATATCCTGTGCTTCCAGGAAAAACGCGTCCGCCCATTTATGTTTTTCGTGTACAATGGGTTTACCAGGGAAAAGGGACAGTGTATGCCCATCGTCGCCCATGCCCAGCAATACCAGGTCGAAGCTGAAGGGCTTTCCATCGAAATAAGCATGGAGCAGTTGTTCATATTGGCTTGCTGCTTCTTCGGCAGGAATATCCGTTCTCATCACATGGATCTGTTCTTTTGGAACGGGCACGAAATTCAATAAAGTATCGAAAGCCATTTTCGCGTTGTTGCGCTCATCCTCAAAAGGAACGGCGCGTTCATCACCCCAGAAGATATGCAGCCTGGTCCAGTCTATTTCGGAGCAGAGCGGTTCCTGTGCCAGTATCCGGTGCAGCTTCTGCGGCGTACTTCCACCTGATAGTGCCAATGTAAACCGGTCTTGCTGCGCCAAAGTCTCTTTGATCACAACGGCCATCCAGCGGGCCACATGTTGTGCAAGCTCATCAATGTTCGGATGAATATGTATCTGCATAAATTAAAGTAAAATGGAAGGGGCGCATCCAACAACACGCCCCTGTATAATCAATTGTGTTCTGCTTACTGAAGGCGCTGTGCGCACCAATTACTGAAGGGCTTAAAAAAATCAGCAACGCTTTGCGTCTCCGCTCCTTTGCGTTGCGACTGCGAAGCAGGAAGCAATTGCGGGAAACCCTTTGCGGGAAATCCTCCCTTCACGCCACCCCCGAAAATCAATGATGCGCCGGCACCGATATCCAATTATGCCCCTCCCGCGCAATCAGCGCCTCCGCATCTTCCGGACCCCAGCTATCGGGTGCATAATTCGGGAAATCCAGCGGCGGACGGGCCTCCCACGCTTCCTGTATCGGCATGATCACTTTCCATGCGGCTTCCACCTGGTCGGCACGCATGAACAATGTTGCGTTGCCCTCCATTACATCCAGCAAAAGCGTTTCGTAAGCTTCCGGCTGGCTCTCTTCGTAAGCGTCTTTATAGTTAAAGATCATGTCCACGGGATTGAGCGACATTTCCTGCCCCGGGCGTTTGGCCTGGAACCTGAGCCTGATGTCCATTTCTGGCTGAATGGAAATGGTGAGCCGGTTGGAGCGCCATGTTTCTGCGGCTTCTGGTGGAAACGCATAGTTCGGTGCCTTTTTGAACTGAACGGTGATGATGGTGGATTTTTCCTTCATCCTTTTGCCCGTTCTTACATAAAACGGAACGCCCTGCCACCGCCAGTTGTCGATATAGAACTTCACCGCGGCGAAGGTTTCCACGTTGGAATGCTGATCCACGCTGCTTTCTTCGCGGTAGCCCGGTACTTTTTCTCCTTTCATCCATCCGCTGCTGTACTGGCCGCGGGCGGCGAAATCTTTCACATCGTCTTTCGTGATTTTGCGCATGGCGTGGAGCACATCCACGGTTTTGTTGCGGATCTCGTTGGCATCGAAGGAAACGGGCGCTTCCATACCAATCATACACAACAATTGAAGGATGTGGTTCTGCACCATATCGCGGAGCGCGCCGGATTGCTCGTAGTAGCCGCCTCTTCCTTCAGCACCCACTGTTTCCGAAGCGGTGATCTGCACATGGTCGATATAGTTCCTGTTCCAGATGGGTTCGAACAAGGCGTTCGCGAAGCGGAGTGCGATGATGTTCTGAACGGTTTCTTTCCCGAGGTAGTGGTCGATGCGGTAAATCTGTTTTTCATCGAACATCGTGAGCAGGAGCGAATTCAGTTCCTGTGCGCTTTTCAGGTCGTGACCGAAAGGCTTTTCCACCACGATACGCGTACATTTTGTATCGGCACAAATGTTGAGCGGACCAAGTTTCTGCGCGATGCCCGGCACCAGTTGCGGCGCCACGGCGAGGTAAAAAATTACGTTGGGGTGTTCGCCATATTCTTTTTCTTTCTCTTTCACGATATCGGCGATCTTCTGGTAATCGGCTTCATTACCGGCATCCATCTGGAGATAGGCCACATGCTCAGAGAATTTGCTCCATTTACCGTTTTCTTCTCCTTTCCGCCGGCTGAATTGCTGAATACCTTTCAGCAGGTGTGCGCGGTAGTTATCGTTGCTGTATTCTGTTCTGCCTATACCTACGATATCGAATTTCTCCGGCATCCATTCATCGATGAACAGGTTGAACAGGGCCGGGGAGAGTTTCCTGTAATTAAGATCGCCGCTTCCTCCGAAGATGAACAGCAGTGAAGCCGGCGGTCTTTTATGATTTTGCATAACGGGTGGTTGATGTTGGGATTTAGATGGTGGTCCAGCTCGTGTGGAATTTACCTGGCTGATCAATTCTTTCGTACGTATGTGCGCCGAAGAAATCGCGTTGGGCCTGCAACAGGTTGGTGGGCAATTGCGCGCTGGTAAACGCATCGAAATAATTCAGGGCACTGCACAGGCAGGTGGCGGCGTATCCGTTCAATACGGCGGCTGAAGCCACTTTGCGCGTGTTGGCGATCTTATCTTTCAGCATACCGGCGATAGCCTCATCAAGGAGGATATTGCTGAGCGAAGGATTCTTTTCAAAAGCCTTGTCGAAATCCTGGAGCAGGAGGGAGCGGATGATACAACCGCCTTTCCATACGTTCACCACTTCTTTCATCGGGATCTGCATATCGTGATCGGTGGAGGCTACCTGAAGCATGGCAAGGCCTTGTGCATAGCTGACCATTACACCGAGGAACAAAGCGTTGTGTACTTCCTGGATGAAAGCGGCTTTGTCAACAGAAAGCTTTGCTGGCTCAGCGTTGTACAGTTTGGCGGCTTCCACGCGCAGGCTTTTTTGGGAAGAGATATTTCTCATCGCAACGGCGCCGTCGATCATCGGGATCGGGGAGCCGAGCTCCAGGGCATCCTGGGAAGTCCATTTACCGGTTCCTTTAGCCCCGGCTTTATCGAGGATCATGTCCACGAGGTGGTTGTTGGTCACATCATCTTTCTGCAGGAAGATATCGCGGGTGATTTCGATGAGGAAAGATTGGAGGTCACCATCGTTCCATGCTTTGAATACTTCATGCAACTCTTCGTTGGTAAGACCTGCACCGCGGTGGAGAAGGTCATAACATTCTGTGATGAGCTGCATGATGGCGTATTCGATGCCATTATGCACCATTTTCACGTAATGACCGGCAGCGCCATTTCCGAGGTGTGCCACGCAGGGAACGCCGTTCACTTTGGCGGCCACGGCTTCCAACATTGGTTTAGCAAAGTTGTAAGCTTCTCTGTCGCCACCGGGCATAATGCTCGGGCCACGGCGCGCGCCTTGTTCACCGCCGGAAACGCCCATACCCAGGAAGTGCAGGTTTTTCCCTTTAAGGTATTCGTTGCGGCGAACTGTATCGGTAAAATGGGAGTTGCCTCCATCTATAATAATGTCTCCGGGAGAAAGCAGCGGGATCAGCGATTCAATCACATCATCTACGGGTTGTCCTGCGGGCACCAGCAGCATTACCTTACGGGGAACTTCCAGCAGTTCCACCATTTCCTGCAGTGTGTTCACACCTTTCACCTTTGTTCCGGGCGTGGCTTCGGCTTCCATCACCCCTGTTTTTTCCGCGCTCTTGTTGAATCCGAGAACTGCGAAACCATTATCGGCCATATTGTACAGGAAGTTCTTTCCCATTACGCCAATGCCAATCATGGCAAACTGATACTTTTGTGCGCTCATAGTTTTGTTTTGTATTGGGAAACAAATTTAGGTGATTTGGAATGAAACGGCTTTCCGCTTTTACTGCCTGTATTGTAAGTTTTACGTAATATAATGGCGAATGAACCCGTTCTCGCCCTAACTTACGGTTATGTTTTCATTTCCCTTACTGTTGATTGACTGGCTGACCGATCTGGGCTGGGCCACGATTCTGCTGGGTATTTCCTACATACTGAGCGCCATCGTAGCGGTACTGATTATTTCAGAAAACAGAAATCCCAGTAAAACACTGGGGTATTTGCTGCTGCTGTTTGTGCTGCCTTACCTGGGTGTGCTCATTTATTTTGTTTTTGGAGAGAATTACCGCAAGCGGAAGCTGTACAAACGTAAGCTGATCAGGGATGAAAGAAC
>CAMLPA010000356.1 GCA_946481605.1 uncultured Flavihumibacter sp.
GAACTGAAGAGCAGACCGTATATCGATCTAACGTTATCGGTGATGCGCAGTTTCGGCATGAAAGTACCGGAGAACAGGAATTACGAAAGTTTTTATTTTGATACCGATACCGTTGCCACCAATGCTTCGCGCGTTTACGAAGTGGAAGGAGACTGGAGCGGCGGTGCGTTCCTCCTGGTGGCTGGCGCTATCGCGGGCAACATTACAGTAAGTGGACTCGACCTGAACTCCCCCCAGGCTGATAAAGCGATTTTGCAGGCTTTGCAGGATAGTGGGGCGGGCATGTCCGTACGTGACAAAGAAATAGAACTTCGTCCCTCATCGCTGAAGGCTTTCCAATTCGATGCCACCGATTGTCCTGATCTTTTCCCTCCATTGGTTGCTTTGGCGGCCTGTTGCCAGGGAACTACGGTAATCACAGGTGTTTCACGCCTTGCACACAAGGAAAGCGATCGTGGGATTACCTTACAGGATGAGTTTGGTAAGATGGGCATTAAGATCACCCTCCAGGACGACCTGATGCTGATTGAAGGCGGAACCGGACTTAAAGCCGCGCAGGTGCACAGCCGTCACGACCACCGCATCGCCATGGCCTGCGCTGTGGCTGCGTTGCGGGCAGATGGACCTGTATCCATTGATGAGGCGGAAGCCATCAACAAATCATACCCCGATTTTTACGGACATATTCAGCAACTGGGCGCTGATGTTACTACTCACGGAATAAAAGTACACGGATGAACCATTTCGGCTCTTTATTCAGCATAAATGTATTCGGCGAATCGCACGGCGAAAGTGTGGGCGTTACCATTGATGGATGTCCCGCGGGACTTCCTTTGGAAGTGGAGGACTTTCTTCCAGACCTTGAAAGAAGGAGAGGAGGCACCCAGAAAGGCACCACACCCAGAAAGGAAGATGATCTCCCCGTATTCAAAAGCGGTGTTTTCAATGGAAAAACAACAGGCGCCCCGCTCACCATCATGTTCGCGAACAACAACACACGCAGCACCGATTATGAGAAGTTGCGCGCCGTTCCCCGCCCCGGCCATGCCGACTGGGTGGCCACGGAAAAGTATGGCGGATACGAGGATTTCCGTGGTGGCGGACACTTCAGCGGCAGGCTTACCCTCACACAGGTGGCGGCCGGCGTAGTGGCAAAAAAACTGATGACCGGCATCGAAGTAAAAGCGCATATCGTATCTATCGCTGGGGAAACCGACCTGGAGAAAGGATTACAAAAAGGTATTGACGCGAAAGACTCGGTAGGCGGTGTGGTGGAATGCGTGGTGACCGGAATGCCTATCGGTATCGGAGAACCATTCTGGGATTCCGTAGAATCTGTACTTAGCCACGCGGTATTCGCGATCCCCGCCATTCGGGGTGTGGAATTCGGAACCGGTTTCGCGGCCGCAAATATGTTCGGTTCCGACCATAATGACGTGATAGAAGATGCTTCCGGCAAAACCACTACCAACCATGCCGGCGGTATTGTAGGCGGTATCAGCAACGGGAACGACCTCGTTTTCCGCGTGGCCGTTAAACCCACTTCTTCCACGCCCAAGGAACAATTCACTTTTAACCGCGAAACCGGAAAGCAGGAACTGTTCGCCGTTCGCGGGCGGCACGACCTGTGTATCGCACTCCGTGTGCCGGTGGTACTGGAATCGGTTACGGCGATCGTATTGTGTGACCTGATGATGCAACAACAACTGATACCTAGAATCTGGAAATAATGGCTACAATTTATCACATCACCTCCAAGAAGGAGTGGAAGGAAGCAGAGAAAAAAGGCTCTTATGAAGCGGCTTCCCTGGCAGCAGAAAACTTTATTCACTGTTGCGAACTGCAACAAATGAGAAGCGTACTGAAACGCTATTTTGATGGTAAGAAAGGGCTCGTGGCGCTTTTGCTGGAAACGGAAAAGCTGAAACATCCTCTGAAATATGAGGCTTCGCCCTCCGTGAATGAAACCTTTCCGCATATTTACGGCCCCATCAACATAGATGCCGTGGAAGAAGTGATTGACCTTTAAAATTACAGAGGTCCTGTGAGCCAAAGCAGGGCCTCTTCCTCTTCTTCAAAATACCGCAGTTCCTTTATTACATTTCTATCTACATCATCCGGTATCACCTGTTCAATACTAAGTTGTACAAAAAAATCATCTCCGCTTAGAATCGCCGTTCTTAATATTTCCATCTCCTTCATCTCTTCTTTCATATAATCCTGCAGCCAGCTTCTCAATTCAGGATTGATAATAAAATGGAAGTTGCGCGTATCCTCAAGTATGAAAGCAGGGTTCTTTTCTTTCAGCAATTGCGCATGTTCACGCATCACCTGACGGTAGTTTCCCGCATCCATGTGTTTGGTATATGGGGTATAATTGTGCCGGATAAGATTAACCGCCCTGAAATATATGATTTCATGCCACTGGTTTTTGAGGAGCACCTCATGTTGTAAGGGGTTAAACACAAATGTTAAATTTGACTGGAATCAGGGTTAACAGGTAGGGTTATATACAAATAAGCCGCGTCAAATATAATATTTTCCAGTTAGGGTGCTTATTTTCTTTTCATCGTAGCTGTTTAAAAGGGATATCGAGTATTGGAAAATTTCCGGTATTGGGAAAAGAATAGTGCCACCATTCTGTGCTGAGTGCTTTGAAACCGTGCTTTTCCATAACATCCAGCAGCGTTTTCCTGTTACTGCGTACGGTAGCGGAAAGCGCGGTGAAGGAATGGTGTGCTTTGGGGGAGAAATCATCAAAATCTGTGGGCATTTCGAGTGGCAGTCCGGTTTGAAGATCATACAGGGTACAGTCGATGGAGAGGCCCCGGTTATGGCCACTTCCTTTTGTTGGATTAGCGGCGTATCGTTCGTCGTGCACTTCATTCCATATTACTTCGGTCACACTATAAGGTCTGTATGCGTCCCACACCAGTAACCCCAGTCCTTTTTCTTTCAGTTCCTCCAGTACTTTGCGTAAGGCGGTGGCGGCAGGTGTTAAGAGATAAGCGGCGGCACCATCCTTATACAGTATTTTGCCCGTGAAATTATTGGTGTCTGCATAACGCAAATCCGTTTTTATTCCGGGTAGCTGTGCAATTGGAGAAAGCCCCGGAACTTTTCCCGAACGCACCAGTTGCCGATAAAGTTTGATGTTGCTCACTACTTCCAGTCCGTATTTGTTCAGCGAAATCTTTTTCGTTTGCGCGGAACAGTGAACAAAACAGGCGAAGCAACAAATGAGCAGCAGGTTGTATTTTCGCGAAACTGGTCTTATATTGTTTATCATTAGCAACTTTTTGGGCGGCCAGGTCGTCCGGTAAGCGTAAAAATAGCTTTTTCCATTATGCCTTTGAAACTGCCGGCCATATTGTTTTTACTCTGTTTATCCTGTTCTGCCAGGGCTGGCGGACTGTGCTGCACCGATACGCTGCCATTTGGAAAAAAAGGCACTGTTCAAACCGGAACGGCCAGTTGGTATTCGGACAAATTCAATGGGAGAAAGACAGCCAACGGCGAAATTTTCAGCCAATCCAAATTCACTGCTGCACACAATAAACTTCCTTTCGGCACCTGGGTTAAGGTGACCAACCTACGCAATAAAAAATGGGTATATGTGAAGATCAACGACCGCCTGCATTACCGCAACAAACGTGTAATCGACCTCAGCAGGGTGGCCGCTGCAAAACTCGGAATGCTCAGTTCAGGGCTGGCACGAGTTGAAGTGGAAGTGCTCGGCAAGAAAAAACCGGCCGATTAACGGCTACGGATAATTTATTTTATTTTCAAGGCCACCTCCTTAAATTTGTTCAGTACTATTAACTAAAACTCTAATTATGAAGAAGTTCGCCGCATCAGCGCTGCTCCTCTCCGCTGTGTTGGGAGATGTTATGGCGCAAACGCCCGTGAAACCCGATTACACCAAAAGGCCCGCGATCGGTGTTCATTTTATCATGCAGGATTTTCCTTCGGCCACTTATTTGCGCGCCAACTCTCTTAGCGCAGCCATCAACGATAAAAAATTCGCGAAGCTTTCTGAAATGTCTCCCGGCCTCGCCATCAGCTATTGGAAAGGGGTGACCAATCACCTCGATTTCGCGGCCAATCTTTCCGGAAGTTTTCTTAAATATCCTTACAAGAACAGGGCCGCCGGCACGCAGGAGAAATTCCTGATGGAAATTGATGCCACAGCCAACGCGAAGATGCTGCCCGACAATTACTGGGTATCGCCATACCTCACAGCGGGTGTTGGTATATCTTCTTACAGTGGCTATTGGGGCACATACATTCCGCTGGGAACAGGCATTCAGGTGAACCTGTTTGATGAAACTTTCATTCAGCTTCAGTCGCAATACCGGTTAGGCATATCCGATAATACCAATTATCATTTCTACTGGGGTGTAGGTTTCCTGGGCAATATCGG